>CAJYBF010000216.1 GCA_913064935.1 uncultured Mollicutes bacterium | reverse complement strand
GGTAGGTCATACTGGGAATATTGAAGCTACAATTAAAGCAGTAGAAGTGGTTGACGAATGTTTAGGTAAAGTAGTAGATAAGATATTAGAAAAAGGTGGAATTGCATTAATAACTGCGGATCATGGAAATGCTGATAAGTTATTAGATTCTGAAGGTAATATGTTTACAGCACATACCTTGAATCCTGTTCCGTTAATTGTTACTGATAAAAACATTAAATTAAACAGTGGGAACTTAGGAGATATTGCTCCTACTATGCTTGATTTATTAAATATAGAAAAACCAGTTGATATGACTGGTAAGAGTTTAATAAAGTAGAAAATAGATGATTGATTTGTTATAATGGTTTGTAATACTTATAAAGTGCAGGAACAAAAAAAAACAGTTAACAACAAACGTAGTTTGTTATTATAGATTAGTTAAAAATCGAATGTAAAAAAAGGAGATTTAAATTATGCCATTTATTACGGATGTATTCGCAAGAGAAGTGTTAGATTCACGTGGGAATCCTACAGTAGAAGTAGAAGTTTATACTGAGTCAGGAGCTTTCGGTAGAGCATTAGTACCATCAGGAGCATCAACTGGTGAACATGAAGCAGTTGAATTAAGAGATGGAGATACGAAAAGATACTTAGGTAAAGGTGTATTAAAAGCAGTTGCTAATGTAAATGATACAATCGCACCTGAGGTTATTGGTTTTGATGTTACTCAACAAGTAGCAATTGATAAAGCAATGATTGAATTAGACGGAACTAAAAACAAAAGTAAACTAGGAGCAAATGCTATCTTAGGTGTATCTATGGCTGTAGCTAGAGCTGCTGCTGATTATGTTGGATTACCTTTATATTTATATTTAGGTGGATTTAATGCAAAAGAATTACCAGTACCAATGATGAACATCATCAATGGTGGATCACATGCAGATAATAATGTTGATTTCCAAGAGTTTATGATTATGCCTGTTGGAGCTGCAACGTTTAGAGAAGCTCTAAGATGTGGTGCTGAAGTATTCCATGCACTTAAGAGTGTATTAAGTAATAAGAACTATAACACTTCTGTAGGTGATGAAGGTGGATTCGCACCGAACTTAGGTTCAAATGAAGAAGCTATTGTTGTTATCTTAGAAGCAATCGAAAATGCTGGTTACAAACCAGGTAAAGATGTTTTATTAGCAATGGATGTTGCTTCAAGTGAATTTTATGATAAGAAAAAAGGTGTTTATGTATTAGCTGGTGAAGGTGGAAAAGAATTAACTCCAACTGAGTTATCTGATTTCTATGCTGAATTAGTTAGTAAATATCCAATCATTTCAATCGAAGATGGATTAGATGAAAATGATTGGGAAGGTTGGGCTTACTTAACTAAAATCTTAGGAGATAAAATCCAAATTGTTGGAGATGACTTCTTTGTAACTAATACTGAAAGATTAGCTGAAGGTATTGAAAAAGGTTTAGCTAACTCAATCTTAATTAAAGTTAACCAAATCGGAACTTTAACTGAAACTTTCCAAGCTATCGAAATGGCTAAAAGAGCTGGATACACTTCAGTAGTATCACATAGATCTGGTGAAACTGAAGATTCAATTATTGCTGATATCGCTGTTGCGACTAATGCTGGACAAATTAAAACAGGTTCTTTATCAAGAACTGATAGAATTGCTAAGTACAATCAATTACTTAGAATTGAAGATGAATTAGGAGATACTGCTGTATATAGCGGTGTTAAAACATTCTTCAACCTAAAATAAATTTAATATTATAAAAAAACTATTCTTTTATTAGAATAGTTTTTTTATAAGATTCTTGTACTTAAATAACCTCTTGAAAACAAAAAGAATATATCGTATGAAAGCAAGTAGATATAAGTCGATTTTTCTACTCTCGCATCGTCTATTTTATGCTATCTATTGTAATCTTTTACTGTTGTTTTTCTACAGACATTATGCTATAATTAGACAAATTTTGGAGGAGGAATTTATGAGCATAAAAGATAGTTTTTTTGGAACAATAGCGGTTATTTTATTAGGATTTTCTACAATAGGAGGAGTATTTACTCTTATAGCATCCTTGGTCAGTGGATGGGGAGACGTTACTTTTCAGATTGTCATCGGATTAATAATGATAGTTCCATTATGGTTTGCTATACTGAAAGCACAGTATAGTAAAATGTGGAGTATACTCCTGATGGTATTCTCAATATGGCCACTGGTGGTGTTCGTTGTGGCTATTATTGCCTATTCCACAGGAATTATTACTATTGGTCAAACTATAAGAGCATTCCCACTTGCTGGAGTATGTTACATTGTATATGGTATGCAATGTTTGAAATCACAACGTTTGAAATTACAACGTAAATAAGTATAGGATGGTAAGTATTCTCGAATAATCGAGTATTGCTTACCATTATTTCTAAATATGTTACTGATTGGGGTAAAGCATGAAACTTTTAAGAAGTCAGATGTATTGGATATTCTTTGGGTACTTTTTTATATATAAAGCATTACAATTTCTTATACTGGCAGCTGTATCGTTCAAAGAAAATATGCAGTTAGAAGAAGGCGTTGGAAGTTATCCATATCTTGCAACTCAAATAGCTAAACCTACAGCCTTATTAGTCTCTGGATTGATAATGATATTAGTGTAATACCTTCTGAAGAAGCAATCATTGAAAATGATGAAGCTGAAGAATCTATTCAAGCACAGGATGAAAAGAGTACTGATACTAATAACCAAGATGTTGTAGAGTCAAATTGTGACAGCATTGAAAGTGGAAATTTAAAAAAGCTTTGTTATAAAAATGCCAAAGACTTAGATGGTGGGCTACGGGCATGGGCCAATGCTGGTTACCCTATTGAAACTGGGATTGGGATAACTAGACTTTCTACCGATCAGGACTAAACATCTCTATATCTTCAATATGGTTTGCAATACCTGAAGATAAGTTTTCACATCCTTTTTTAGTTACTAAAATATCATCTTCGATTCTAATTCCAATGCCTCT
>CAJYBF010000215.1 GCA_913064935.1 uncultured Mollicutes bacterium | reverse complement strand
AATTGCATAAATCAAGTTGTTGAATAATGGGTTGTCCATAATTATATTGTTGTTATCTGAAAGTAATCTTAGTGAATTCTCTATCTACTAGTTAGATTCAATAGGGTCGAGTCCTTTTCTTTGATTATAATCTGCATAATATTCTCCCCCAAGACTACGTAGCGAAATATTCTCATAAGCCTCAGAATCATCTATGAAGCGTTTAACTAAATCAAGTAAATAATCAGATCTTAAGACGTTATAATAAGTCGTCTGATTATTGAAGTACTTACTAGCAAGACTGTAGTCATAAACTCTTAATCTAGAACTGGAAAAGTCTGAAGATGCATATTTTCTTTCACTGAAGCCGTACTTATCACTGTAGACATTAGTTAAAGAAACATCAAAGTAAATATCATTTGAGGTAATCAGTGTTTCTAAGTCTGACTTTTTGCCGTTTTTGTCAAAAGGTTTTACTTTATAAAATAAATCATTCTTATATCCAGAATTAAATCCTCCCAAGTAATTAATAGTTAAATTTATATCGCTAAGTTCATCTAACATA
This sequence comes from uncultured Mollicutes bacterium, assembly GCA_913064935.1. Lineage (GTDB taxonomy): Bacteria > Bacillota_I > Bacilli_A > MAG-NZ > MAG-NZ > Zrk6. The sequence continues at coordinate 2,461 of CAJYBF010000215.1, read as the reverse complement.
TCCGAAAGTTCGTTGTAAGTTGTCAAAGATATCGACTTGCGATATGGGATTCCTAAAAATCTGTCCTCAATTTCTAATCCGCCAATCACATCTAAATGAATTGTTGGTTCTTTAGTTTCTTTCATCACTAAATTGAACTCATTAATTAAATAATCCTGATATATTTTAGCCATTGAAAAATAGTTTGCATTAGTTTCGTCAAGCAGTATGTACCTAACTATTAAATCTACGTCAAATTTATCAGTCTTTGAACGATATGATTCCTCTTGAATAGAATACTCTCCAAAAATCTTTACATCATAGTACTGAAATAAATCAAATGATGGATATATCTTGTTTAATGCAACTTGGTCATCAATTGAAGGTGCACTTTCAGCATTAATGTATGCAACTTCTTCTCCACTTTCGATATTCCCTAGATATCCCTGAAAGTCACCATTTCCATATACCCCTCCAAAAACAGGCATTGTGATTTTCTCTTCAATTAAACTCATTCTATATATGTCATGAAATCTATTATTATCATAAACAGGTTGCTTATAAAACTGATAAGCACTGTTAAAAGAATTTAAATCAATCAACGCACCTGCACCGTCAGGAACAAACAAATAACCATCATTATAACTATTACCAATAACACCAAAGTTAGGCATCAGTTCAATGTTTTGAAGTGAGTAGAATTCATTGGAACTCACAACTCCCGAAGATGGTATTCTTACAACTAAGTCGCCTTCATCCATAGTAATCTCTATTGAGATGGTGAAATCTGCATACTGATGAAAATCAACGCTAAACCCATATTCAGAATTATCGCTTATTAGTTGGTCTCGATCATAACCAACAAGTTCTGCTAACTCTATAAGAATAAGTGCAGCATTTTTTGGAGGTGAACCTAGTATTTTATAATAGTAACATCCACAATCTTCATCGTCCTTAGCATAAACAGTTCTTAGTGCTAATCTATATTTAGAAGCTTTTACAGGTTCAATCTCTCCACTTGCTTCTAGTTCCTTTATTTGATCAATGAAAATACTTTCATATCTATCAATACTAATTCTTAATGGAATATATTCATTAATATATACGGTATCTTTGTCACTTAAATTTAAATTGATTCTAACTCCATTGTTAATTTTAAACAAGGAGTAATTACCACCATCAATCCCATTTTTAAATGAATCCCAGACATTTATTTCTCCATCCTCACCTAAGAAAGTAATATCTAGTAACGACTTCTCTTCATCTTGATAACCGCTATTTCCAAGAGATTTCCAAACGATGCCAGTCTCTTTATTTTCAATAATTATGTTTAAATTGCCGGTATCTATTTCCATTTTCTGTATCTCATCTTCAAACAATAAGAATCGGTCTTTTCTTTCAAGTATTTCAATTTCAATCTCCTCAAATGGTGTTGAATTCGAAATCACTTCATCACTTTTGGAAAGTTTTGGAGTGAAAATGAAAAACAAAAACACAAAAAAGATAGTTACTATTAAAATTATTATTTTTTTCTTCATTGATAGCACCTACCTTTTCATCAATTCTTGGTATAAAACATACAAAAAGTTATAAAGTTGATTCACAAATGAAAGTATTAAGATTATTACAAAAACTATAATGATCGCAGCGACTAAAGTTATTAATATCGTTAATAAATTTTTAAGCAAACTATAACCGTGTGTAACTATTAACCCAACGAATATCAAAAAAATGCTCCATATAGAACCAATAGCAAGAAATGTCATATATAAAATCACTTCATCTAAAATAATTATATTACTGATAAATATACCGACAAAACCAAAAATAATAACCGGTACTAAGGAGTACATGGTCATATTGAATATTTCGAAGAGTTTCCCTTTACCGTTAAACAAAGTTGTAGTCGACCAATTCGCTATAATAAATAGAATTAGTGGAAATACTTCCATAAAGAATATTGAGAAACTATTCATTTTAGATATTTGAGCTAGATTCACTAAGAATCCATTATATTGAAAACTTATAACAGCTAATAGTCCATATATCGCTAGAACAATAAATGAGATTAGAACTTTTCCTTTGTATCGAAACTTATGCTAATAAAAAACGTCAAAAGGATGAACTAAAACATATCATATATATTTAATGTCAGATAAATTACTGGGCCCGACAGCCATCAAGGAGGGAAAGATGGTACTGGACACCGTAATAATTGGTGCAGGTCCGGCTGGGATATCTTCTGCCATTTACCTGAAAAGAGCTGGCATTCATTTCGAAATAATAGAGAAGAAAAGGATAGGCGGTCTGCTCAACAACGCACACCGCATAGAGAACTACCCTGGCTTCAGTGAGATCTCCGGACCGGAGATTGTCCACGCGATGATGGAACAGCTTGATAAATGGCATATCGAGCCCAAGATGGCCGAGGTCCAAGCCATCGAAGAAATTGACGTTGGTTTTAAATTGACGACCACCGACG
>CAJYBF010000214.1 GCA_913064935.1 uncultured Mollicutes bacterium | reverse complement strand
CTTATAACCCCCTTTATGATTGTAATTGCAATTTGTATTAATACACGTCCATTGAATTACGGAGAAATTAAAATGGTCTAACCATATTTGGGTATCTGTGAAGACACTTAAAATAATCATTGTTGCTGACATAATACCTATCTGTACCGTCAGCTTTAAAAATCCCTTATATTCTAATTTCATAATTTGTTACTTTGTTAGAGGGATTTAACCCCTTTTAGAAACTCTGATTTTAATAAATCCAGATGTGAACTCTTATTTATTAATTCAAGTTTAGCACCATCTTTTGTACTGTAGGGTATAGCGAATAAATCTATTTTGTCATTCTCCATTGAAAATATTGCAACAAAATCATTTTCTATATCACCACCGCTTGGAAAATCAAGAGAAAGGTATATTCTTTTAGCGTCATCATTTTTATACTCACCAAATTTACGATAACAAGAAAGCACATCACCCCCTAATGCTAAAGCACACATTTCGAATGTCTCATCTTTAGTTTCAACAAAAAGTTGAAATGGGTAATGACCATAGCAATTTTCATCTTCCAAAAATTCTATCCTCACCATTGTTTTTACAAATTCATCTAATGTTTTCATATTATATTAGTTCGTGGGTTAATTCAATTTGTTTTGTGCTGCACATGCTCCAACATTGACACTAATTTAAATCTTTTCATCTTATTTATTTTTAAGGTACTTCTCATAATCTATGTTAGTTCTTTGAAACTATATTATTATTAACTTCGTATTTGTCAGTTTCATAATTACCAATAACTTCTAACTCTCCGTTATAGAAGTTAGATAACCCATATTGTGGGACATCTGGTTCAACACCATCTTCATATTCACAATACACGGTGGTTTTCCCACCATCTAAAAAATAGGGAAGTCCCAAATAAACAGACCCAGTTTCTTTTTCTTTTACAATTTTAAATTTCATCTTATCCTTTTAAGTACTCGTTCTTTTTCAATCTCTTCATCCAACCAACCAATCCTACCAATCTCTTTTCCTTTAGCGTTATGCCATTTAATCTTATTATCAATAAAATATGTTCTACCACTATCGATATATGTTTTATATCTTCTATTGAAGACATTAGATAATATGCCTCTACCTTTCTTAACGGTCTTAGCTTTACTACCGCTATTGTTTATTAACACATACTCGTAAAAGATACGGTAAATAATGGATGACATTATAAGACCTATAACCACCACAAGTAATATAACACATACTAATTGCATACTTCTAGCATTTAGTCTCACACCCCAAGAATTTTGACTTAGGTAATCAAAATAGGTATAAAGGAAATACATAGGTGAAAGAGCAATCAACCATGCCATTATTTCGTATAGATTTTTAGTCTGATTCATAATTTATGTTACTTAAAAATATAAGCCCCTACTTTAATTTGGGGCTTATGGGTTAATAATTATCTAATTGTCCTTGAAGTTTATTAGAGACTTCAACGCTTATCTCTCCAATCATTGGCACGTCTTTAAATAATAAAGGTGCTGTTGAGGTGATATACTTCATGTTATGTTCAATGTATAGACCATCTGGTGTGAAACCGAATACAGCATCTCCATTGGTTCCATACGACCCATCTTCTGCGGGTGATTCGATAACAGAATAGTTTCCAGCTTCGTACGTATCATTTTCTATGATTTGATTAGGGTTCGTCAATTGAGAATTAACTGAACTAATCTTATTCACTTGGTAGTATCCGATTGGAGTTCCTACACCTTCAATGAATAGATACATGTACATCATTACAGACCTATCATTCATTAGTTGAAACCTCTTTGTAAGGTTATCACGTTCAAGTGACCATTCAACTTCTGGTGCGGGTTGCACGCTGTTTAAATGACTTTGATTTTGTTCTGTGTGTGCTTGTTCATCCAAGGCGGTATTGTTCTCTACAGAACCAGCACCACAACTTACACAAAACATTGAAATACTTGCTATCATCATAATAGCCATTAATTTTACTCTTTTCATAATTTATATTTATTTGTTATTATTTACAATTGAAATCTGACCTTTGTATCGTGTGTGGTAGGTCATCTGCTTTCCACATATTTCTAGTCCACGCTTTAGATTGATAGTTATAATCCTTTATAACATCATTCATCTTATTCTCAAGACCCATGATTCTTTCATTCTTTGTGAATCCACCAGAAATGGAATCAGCACCTTGCATCACTCGGATGTCGTTACAAATTTGGTCTGCTTGGTCATACATCAAATAGAAGTTCTCATAGTTTGTCACCGCTTTTTCTGGGTTAACCACTTCACTTGTCCATCTATACACCCCTCCAAAGGCAACTAGTAATAGTATTCCAATGATGATATAATTTCTTACTTTTTTCTCTCCTTTAGTCATAATTTATTTGTTTTTACATTTGGGAATATCCCCAGTATCACTAATGGTTGTTTTTAAATCGTAGTCCACACCCTTATCGGTTTTTATGGTTACGAACCCACATGTCTTACAGACTCTTTCCACGTCTCCATAATCTTTGAAGTCGCATTCATTTTCTTGTACTTTCTTTGTCATAATCTTATCCATCATTTCGGTGTAGTGGAATCCATTCTCGTTCATGCATGACTTCCATTATAGTGTTATTTTAAAATCTATATCTTCCTCTTCAATATCATTTTTATCCAATCTAGTGTGTGAAACAATATCAAGTTTGGAATTATCATGGATATGTTTAACTGTTTGTGTGATTTGTTTATTAGTCTCAACAACAATTAAACTACCATCTCTATTCATTAATTCAAAATACATACGCTTTTATTTAAGTTAATTATTTGACAATAAAACGAATATTAAATTTAACGTCTTATTTTATTTGTTTAATTTTGGTTTCTTCTTAACTTTCCGGACAACTCCAAATTTTTCACCTTATTATTGTCTTTATTGAACCCATGTTGTTATCAACCAAGAAAATCGAAAACACCCATTAACAAATATAAACTCTGGGTTTTTACCTTCGTATTTTGAATCCTTTGGATTTT
>CAJYBF010000213.1 GCA_913064935.1 uncultured Mollicutes bacterium | reverse complement strand
ACAATAAATTAAAAAACACAAAGATAAGAGTGATGGTAAGACTATAATTGGTGAACCAGTAAGCATTAAAGATCAATTAGTAATCCCTATCTCCAGACTAAAATTTGGTTTTGCAGCTGGAGGAACAGAACAAAGAGGTCAAGAAGATTCGAAATTACCTTTTGGTGGTGGTAGTGGTGGTAGTGTATCCATTAACCCTATTGCCTTCTTAGTACTTAAGGATAATACATTCGAAGTATTGCATCTTGAAAAAGATACACATCTATATGAGAAATTAATAGACTTTGTCCCTAAAATGGTGACTCAAATTGAAGAAATGATTATAAAAAACAAAGAGAAGTAAAAACTTCTCTTTTGATTTAAAAATATAACATAATAATTTTGTTTTTAGTGGTAAATAATGTATAATAAATAGTATTTTATTTATGGAGGAGACAAGTTATGGAAAAAGAAATTGTTGTTGAATTATTTCAAATAATTGATGCTTCAAATGAGTACTTGATGAGTGATCTAAAAATCACTTACTTAAACGCTTTATTCATGACTAGTAGAAATATATTGGAATTAAATGTTACGCAAGAAGTTAGTGATAATACTAAGGTTATACTCCAAAGCTTATTAGAGGATATTCAAGAGTTTGAATTTGGAAAAGAGGACATCCGTAAAGCTTTAGTAGTAGCTGTATTAAAAGGCTATAAAACTGACAAGATAAGTAACAGTGAAATAACACCAGATACTATAAGCTTATTGATTGGTTATTTGGCAAATCATTTGTTTAAGGATTCAAAGAAGATTTCAATACTAGATCCAGTAGTAGGAACTGCAAATCTTCTTACAAATGTTTGTAATAATATGATCGTGGATGACTTTGATTTAGTTGGGATAGATTCTAACCTAGACAATATTCAAGTTGCTAGAATATTCGCAGATTTACAAGAATACACGATCGACTTTATTTTAGAAGATTCTATTGAATCTAAAATAACTGGGTTCGATTTGATTATTGGTGATTTACCATTATATTTATATGATGATAATTATTTTCCTCATATATTAGTAGATAAAATGATTGATAAGGTTATAGAAGGTGGATATTTACTATTTGTCATCCCTAATGACTTCTTTGAAGTTGATGGATATTTGAAAGATAGTATTACTAGCAAAGCCTATTTACAAGCGATAATAAAATTACCTGACGATTTATTTGTTGAAAGCAAATTAGGAAAAAGCATCTTACTTCTAAGAAAGAAAGATGATGATATAAAAAATGTTGATGAATTTCTACTTGTTGATCTACCAAGTATAAGTAATCAAGAGAAATTCAGTAGGTCAATCAGAAAAATAGATGGTTGGTTTAAAAAGGAGAAAAGTTAAAATGAAATTAATGAGTGTAAATGCGGGAAGTTCATCACTAAAGTTTAAGTTATACAATATGCCGAGTGAAGAAGTTATTTGTGTAGGTATATTTGAAAGAATCGGACAAAGTATAGGTAAATTTGAAATAGAGTACGACGGAAAAGAAATTGAAAGAGACGTAGAGTTTAAAGATCATTCAGTAGCAGTATCTTATTTACTAGATAGCTTGATAGATGAAGGAATTGTTAAAAGCCTTGAGGAAATAACTGGAGTAGGTCACCGTGTTGTTCACGGTGGAGAAAAATTCTCTGCAAGTATAAAAATTGACGATAAAGTGATTGCGGCTATCGAAGAGGTATCTGAATTGGCTCCTTTGCATAATCCAGCTAACTTGGTTGGGATTCATGCTTTTAGTAAAGCATTGCCACACGCTAGCCAAGTAGCTATATTTGATACAGCTTTCCATCAAACCATGTCACCTGAAACATACATATATGCTGTACCTTATGAGTGGTATCAAAAATACGGTGTAAGAAAATATGGTTTCCATGGAACAAGTCACAAATATGTTTCTTTAAAAGCAGCAGAACTTGAAGGAAAGAATCCAAATGATATTAACGTTATAGTTTGTCATCTAGGTAATGGTGCAAGTATTTGTGCAGTTAAAGGTGGAAAATCAATAAATACGACAATGGGATTAACACCACTTGCTGGTATTCCGATGGGAACAAGAAGTGGAAATATTGACCCAGCTATTATTGAATTCATTACAACAAAAGAAAATAAATCTGTTAAAGAAGTAACTGATTTATTAAATAAGAAATCTGGATTCTTAGGTGTATCTGGTATTAGTTCTGACAATAGAGATTTGGAAGATGCAGTAGCTAAAGGAAGCGTAAGAGCTCAATTAGCAATGGACATTCAAGATAAAAAGATTGCCGATATTGTTGCCTCATATTTCGTTTATATGGGTGGTTGCGATGTCTTAGCATTTACCGCAGGTTTAGGTGAAAACTCAGATAGAATGAGAGCTTCGATTTGTAATAGATTATCTGCTTTAGGAGTTAAAGTTGATTTAGAAAGAAATAATATTAGACGAAAAACAACTTTGATATCTGCAGATGATTCAAATATTGCGGTATACTTAATCCCAACAGATGAGGAAATAATGTTAGCAAGAGATACATTTGAATTAGTATAAAATATAACCCGTCTTATGGCGGGTTTTTTTTTGAAATATTTCTATAACGAATATTGTCAAAATATGCTCTTTAGGTTATAATACATTAGGAATAATTTATACTTAATAGGAGGACACATGAAGAAAACGGTGATGATAAGCGCATTACTCACTGTGATGATTTTAACAGGTTGTACTGCAAATGATAAATTTACCAAGGCACAGGAAAATGGACAATATATAAATGCTTTAACTATTTATGAGGAAGAAGTTTATGGTGAGAGAAAAAAAGAAAAGGAATTACAAACAGAGATAGAAAAAACTTTCCAGAACCTGTTAGATTCATATACAGAAGGTGAGTCGGATGGAGCTAAAATCGATTACTTTGTTGATTACTTAGAATTTGTTATGAGTAATGCGAATGATGAGGATATAGATGATTTATTAATGATTTGTATTGTTGATCTAATTGATAATTATTATGATCTCCAAATTTTAAAA
>CAJYBF010000212.1 GCA_913064935.1 uncultured Mollicutes bacterium | reverse complement strand
ACAAAGACGTACTGCAGATGGTCTGCACCATCGTGCTATGATAGTTGTCGCCAGGTGGCGACAACGCCTTGCAAGCTCTGGCTGAAGTCAAGACCCCACTCAAAGTATCGGCTGGTTTCAGTTGCTCGAGTAACGGTGATTGCTTCGATTAAATTCAAACCGTCATAAACAAACAGGAGTTCTTTTTCCAGACTCCAGGAGCCTGCACTATAATCATAGACCGTCTTTTTGACTCTTAGGCCCATAGAAGAGCCTCTGTGAAAACCCCTCTATGCGCTTTTTTACTCCCATTTGTGCACTGGCTTATATGTGTATTTCAAAGAACAATTTTGCTTTTATCTCTATTACAAATGCCTTTGCAAATCAACCAGGTTAAGTGGCGGCCCAAAAAAGGAACGGCGGATAAAGAAAAATCTAAAACCGCCGTTGAATCCGTAAGCGTGTAAGAGAGACACCGTTTTATTATTTATTAATTCAAGGTCCGATCCTGTTTATTTTTTCCATATTTCGAATCCTATCACACAAGTTTTTGGGTGCTTCATCGAAATAGGTTTGCTCAGCAAAAAATTCACATGGTTTTAATTTAGATTTTTTTATTTTATACATTTTTTATATCTGATTTTTCTCTGTATGTCAAGAATATTTTTTGTTTTAGGGTACGCTAACTGGATATTTTCTCTAGGATTTTTTAATTTTAAAAGAATGTTAATAACTATTTACTAAGTAGTATAACCGCTAGAAATCTTATCAAGCAAGCTTGCTTAGGAGTAAGTTGAGAGCGTAATCCATCTCAGTAGCTTCTCTGATTATTTTTTCATCATACCAACAATGAGAACCTCCACATTGCTCGTACTCTCTAACAATGTTACCATCCACAATTTTATCATCAGCTGGGTAAAAGTCAAACTTTGCAATTAAGTACTTTTTAGTAATATCTTTAGCATCATCATCTGATATATTAATTTTAACTAGCTTCTCTTGTTTAATTGTTAGTTCCATTATCCTTCCTCTAGTTTGAACTGCTTAACTTCTGGAGATTGTGCATTTTCAATTGCTTCTTTCTTTGAAGGGTAAATTTTATTACCAGGTAATCCGTTAGTATAGATATTAATCCATTTTTCTCCTTTAACTCGATAATCATAATTGTTCCAATCCCAATGTGTTCCAATCCCAATGTGGGTCACTCTTAACATCCCCCAATTACTTCCAAAGCTTGGTTTAAATTTAAACTCAATAGACTTACCATCTAGATAAGCTTGCATTACTTCAATTTTATATTCTGTACTCATTGTATATCCTCACATATTTTTATTTTACTACCCCTAAAAGTTACTGTTTCCTTATTCTGTAATGAAAGTACACTTTCTATAGTAGCATCATTATACCATTTACCTAAGGCATATTCTTCTGTATTAGTTTCTGCTACTATCAGTAATACGCCTTTAACTATTTCTACTCTCATTATTTATCCTCTAATATCATTAATTAATCCATGCATCGCCATACCTTCTGGAGATAGGAAATCAGTTAAGTTTGCAAAGAATACAAAAAAAGCGATAATTATAACAATACCCTTTAGAATTTTACCTACAGATACTTGATCATCTTCTGTTACCCAATTAGGAATAAACATAGCTAATACTACAGCAATTATAGATGCTGATAACCATACCATAGCTGAAGTATAATACCACTCAGTATACGCTGCAACCGCCTGCGCTGCAGGAATTTGCAGACTCTCAAAAAACTGTTTAATCATTTCACTGTTCATTTATTTTTTCCTTTAATATAGGCTGTAGTATTGATAACTATAGCCCCTAACATAACTAACCAAAAAGGTCCTGTATCCCACCCTATACCATTAACCCCTAGAGTTCCACCAATAAAAGCAAAACCTACCATATTCATAAAATTATTCATCGGTCAAATACTCCAATAAGATACATAACAGGATATCTTGCCATTAATGCCAAAATCTGCTAGATTGAACTAAAACCATGTGTTTCAACATGATTTATTAAAGCTCCAATAATAAATGATGTTCCAAACAATATTACATATTTCATTTTTTATACTCCAATTGTTTACACGTACCTTTAGTACTTTCATTCCATGCTGTGTCAAATACCCAGGCCATACAATCTGATCCTGAACAATATCTTATACTGCTTCTACCCATTCTTTGTCCACAAGGGAAAGGCATACAACATTGTTTTTTCATTGCTTCTTTTTCTTTAATCATTATAATTGTCCTGTATACCACAATAGCCATACCATTGCAGGTATAGCTATAATACCATAAATGGCTGCTGCAAGCAGCAAATATATGATGCATTGCTTAATCATAATAATACTTCAATAACATAAAACCATAAAAAATATGCAATAAATCCTGCTAAGATATATTTCATACTATCTCCCATAAGACATTAAGTATCGTTGCAATAACTGAGAAGAAGAAACCAACCTTCCAGGCTCTCCAATACTTGTAATATTCATACCCTAACCAGCCATAAACATAACCAATCGCTGGAATTATTGCAAATACATAAACTAATCCTAGTAGGTAAATCATACTTTTACCTCTCCATACTTCCTTCTTAGGAAGTTTTGTACTTTCTCATATGCTCTTTCGGCATCCATAACTACTCTGTACTCAGCCTCAGTTAGTTCAACCTCTACATCCTTATAGTCTGTAGTGATTACAATAAATACTGGATACATTGAGTCTTTAGTTAGTTGTACTTTCATTTTCGCACTCCATAATATCATGTTCTATAATAATATCCAAACAACTCTCATGTACAAAATTTATAGTTTCATTTTTTACAGGGTCAGAATATTGTTCTTCTTTATACCCAATGAGAATGCCAAATAAGTATTTAGGTACTTTCTTAGTATTGGTAATGTAAGAGAAAACTTTACATTTAACTTCTATCAATAGACTTTTACTACCATTAGTATCTTCTATATACAATCTACCTTTAGGAAATACTATATTTCTTCACCCCCTTACTTTTCCTTTTATTTATCTGCTTTTTCTTCTTTCA
>CAJYBF010000211.1 GCA_913064935.1 uncultured Mollicutes bacterium | reverse complement strand
AACTTGTATATGAGACTAAGCATGCGAGAAGTAGTGCGACTCGTTAACGTGGTGAGAGGGTGAATGTACGCACTCTTGAGCATTACGCTGGCAGTGTCGTTCAAAGTGGCAGGGATGATGTGTAGATTATAATGGAAAGATACAATAGCTATCTGAAGAGTTTGAAGTTGGATGCACACAATAGGAGAAGGGATGCAGTTAGACAAGTTAAGAAAGGTTGATAACTATCCAAAATGCAAAGTAATATACTAGTACTACTATGTATCTCAGTTTGGATTATCTTATAAAATTGTATATAATTTAATTGGGAGTGATTAAAATGAACAGATTCAAACTACTTTCAAGTCGAATGATAAAAATATCTATCCTTAGTATATTATCAATACCTGTAATGATTTTGTTGTCCCTGATAAAAGGTACGGTACAGGACGTGGTTCTAATATTTTCTTATATGATGATATTTATAATATCTCTATCCTTGGTCTTATCTATTTATCAATTAATTAAGCATTTACTAGATAGAAAGAAAGATTACTTTAAGATCTATTTCGTGCTAGATGTCATATTATCAGTACTGTTACTATTTACTTATTTAGGTGGAATGAAATGAAAAACAGTAAATTCTTTTTAAAACCAATGAAAAAAATAGCATTGTGTTTATTAATTATTGTAGGATTAGGTGGATGTACAGAAAATGAAGAATCTGACAACGAGGCTGATTTATGGGGTTATATCGAAGATATTAATGATACTGCTATTTTGATTGATTCAGAAAGTCAGATTAAGGGTCTTATCTGGATTTATATAAGTGAAGATACTGTCTTCTTAGATGACGTAGATACTGAATTTGATATAGGTAATTTAGTTAGAATCAAATCTACTGGAGAAATTAGAGAGTCATATCCTATGAAAGCTGATGCTGAACTTGTTATAGAAAACAAAAAGTCCTGATTTTATCAGGACTTTATTTTGTGTATTCATTTAATAATTTTATAGTACTTTCGATTGCTTGGTAATGTGTTCTTTCCATTCCGTGTGAAGCGTGTACTCCAGGCCCGATTAATGCACCCTTGATGTTGTTACCTCCACGTAATGCTGCAGAAACATCAGAACCATAGAATGGATAAATATCTACAGCATGTTGAAGTTTACTCGCTTTAGCCAATTTAATTAACTCGGAAGTAATTCCGTAATCATAAGGTCCACTTGAATCTTTTGCACAAATACTAACATCATATTCGGTACAAGTTAAATCACTTCCGATACATCCCATATCAACTGCGATGAATTCTTTTATGTCTTCAGGAATCCAAGAACCTCCATGACCAACTTCTTCATATGTAGAGATTACAATTTTAATTGTATGTTTCGGTGTTATTTTATTTCTATGTAAATAATCAATAAAACCAAAGAGACTCGCTACATTGATTTTGTCATCTAAAAATCTTGATTTAATAAATCCTGATTTTGTGATTGTTGTTTTAGGATCAATTGAAATAAAATCTCCAACCGCAATCCCCAGTTTAAGGATATCTTCTTTTGATTTTACAATTTCATCAAGTCTAATTTCCATTGTTTCTGGTTTTCTGTCCTTAGTTCCTGAATCTTTGAAAACATGAGCTGCAGGTGATACTGAAAGGATTGTACCAGTATAAACTAATCCATCTCTAGTGTGAACTTTACAGTACTCTCCATCCATTGTAGCCCATATTGGACCACCGATTGATGTGAACTTAAGAGTTGTAGATGAAATACTTCTAACCATTGCTCCTAAAGTATCAACATGTGCACTTAATCCAACTACGTACTCATCTTTACCAGGAATAGTTATGATACCATTCCCTTTTATAGTTTTTTCAAAATGCAAATCATATTTTTTAGTTTCTTCTTTAACACGATCCATAACCTTCATGCAGTAACCACTTGGTGATGGAATACTTAATATTTCTGTTGCAAAATTCAAAATATAATCTTTATTTGGCATTTTTCTTCTCCTCTATTAATTTATTTATATCACTTTGTGTAAATTGATATTTTTCTTGACAGAATTGACAGTTTGTTTCTGTAACTTCATCTTCTAGTAGTTCTTGTAAGTCTTCATCAGAAAGTGTTAGTAAACCTCTTTCGAATTTATCTTTTGAACAATCACATTGAAAGTGTAAATCTAAATCAAGTAATCTTTGCCATTCTCCATCAGCTAATATATCTATAATATCCTCAGGTGTTTTACCCTCTTCTAATAAAGTACTAATTGGTTTCATTTCTTTTATTACTTTTTCGATTCTATCCAAATCTTCTTTTTTACATCCAGGCATAACTTGTAAGATGAAACCTCCTGCTAGTTTCACAGAATTATCAGTTTCAACGACCACTCCTAGTCCTACCGAAGATGGAATCTGTTCGCTTTTTGCGAAAAAGTAAGTGAAGTCTTCAGCAATTTCACCCGTTTGTAATGGTGCACTTCCTGTAAACATGTTTCTAATTGGCAAATCCTTTGTTATATGGATAAATCCATCTGTACCAACTGCTTTACCAACAGCAGATTGATCCTTTTTTGCGCCTTTATCATAAATCATATTTACTTTAGTGTTTTCTATGTAACCTCTAACATGTCCAGTTGCATCCGCGAATGTAATAATTTTTCCAGTTGGACCACCACCATCAATTCGTACTGTAATTGTTTGTTCTCCATCGTAAAAAGAACCTTGAATAACAGTAGCTGTTAAAACGCTACCAAGAGCTTGAGTAGATGTTGGCCATGTTTGATGCCTTTCTTGAGCTTCTTTAACTATATTTGTAGTAGTAGCAGCAAATATTCTTACTGTTCCATCATAAGCAAAACCTTTTACTAAATAATCTTTCATATTATTTCTCCTTAATTCCTAGATAATATTTATTTTATCACATATTGAAAACTTTGGCCTATAAATGGTAAAATAATAGAATGGGAGATAATTAATTATGGAATGTTATATTGGAGATATAAAAATAGATATTCAAGTAGTGGTAGCTCCGATGGTTGGAGTTATAAATATTGCTATTCGAGAAGTTT
>CAJYBF010000210.1 GCA_913064935.1 uncultured Mollicutes bacterium | reverse complement strand
TGTATGCCATGTTACATATAAATTCAGGGATAAACATTCAGAAATAGGTGACTAAACTCTAAAGGTTGTTTCTGTCAAATATAAGATAGTTCCTAACTCACCATCATATGCGAATTGATCACTGAAGACACTTGATCCAAATAGACCAAATAAGCCGATTGATTTAGTTTTTGGTATACCATCACCAAAATCAAGAACAAGTTCTTATTTACTTCTTAAATCTATTGGATTAGCTACATCGAATCTCCTTGTAGTTCCTCCATCATAAACCGTAGATATTTCAAATGGTTCGCCGTTTTCTAAAATAACTATATTATCAGATTCAATATTTGATGTAGAGCTGAACTCTACTGTGTTGTCATCAATAAAGTCAGCTGAAAATATTTTATTAGAGATATCTACTTGAGATAAATCAGTGTATATATCCTCGTTAGCTTGAACAATATAAATGTGTGTTTCTCCTAACTCGTTAGGGTTATCTAGATCTATGAATCTATCTGATCCTATGTCCTTAATCCACTCAGCTGTTCTAACAATTAATCCAGCTTTAGTTGAATTAGCTAGATTTGAATCAGTTAGATTAATCGTCGCTACAGCACCGAAGTCATCGAAACTAGTAAATGGATAAGCGCCATCCTCTGGTCCCTCAGAAGCTAAATTATCGGGCTCTGATGGCCAAAGCCATAGGTTCCAATCATCATAGGTTTCGTCAAATCTATAGTAATGGATAACAAGTATATCGCGTTTAGCGTTTACTCCAATCGCAAGTGTTAATGTTAGTAAAAAACTGATAAGAATTTTTCTTATAATCATATTACACCTCACATGAATTATATATAGTATTTCTTTATTATTATTTATTATATCATACTAAATAATGTGTTAAAATATGGTAATGAACAAGTAGGAGTGGCGTATATGAGCAAATGGTATAAGGAAGCTATTGGATATCAAATATATCCTAGAAGTTTCAATGATTCTAATAATGATGGAATTGGTGATCTGGTTGGAATTATAGAAAAACTTGATTATTTACTTGATTTAGGAATTACTATGATTTGGCTAGGCCCGATTTATAAATCACCTATGGATGATAATGGATATGATGTATCCGATTACTATTCAATCGCTCCTGAATACGGAACAATCGATGACTGCAAGAATTTAATCAACGAAGCTCATAAAAGAGGAATTAAAGTTGTGATGGATTTAGTTTTAAACCATACATCTGATGAACATCCTTGGTTTATTGAGTCTAGAAAATCTTTAGATAATGAATATAGAGACTATTATATTTGGGCTAAAGGCAAAAATATAAATGGAATAGAAAAAGAGCCGACTAACTGGGCATCTTTCTTTGGTGGTAGTGCGTGGAAAAAAGATGAGATTACTAAAGAATATTTTATGAAAATATTCTCAGATAAAATGCCTGACTTGAACTGGAAATCTAAGGCAATGAAAAAAGATATGTTTAAGATGGTTGAATTTTGGTGCGATCTAGGTGTAGACGGCTATAGAGTAGATGCTGTTGCTCATTTGGATAGAGCTGAGTTTATTGACTCGGTAGGGGAAGAGAAATATGTTCAAGACTGGTCTAAGATTTCAAATCTTCCTAAAGTATTTGATTATTTAGAAGAAATAAACAATGAAGTTTTAAATAACTACGATATGTTTTCTGTTGGCGAAGTTGGCGGGGGAGCAAATTTAGATAGTGTTCTAGATTACGTAGCTTATGAAAATAATAGATTAGATATGGTTTTCACATTTGATCATAACTGGAGAAATAATGGTTTTGATTCTTGTATTGATGAATTCATTCAAGAGGTTGATTTGTTGAGTCTCAAAAACGACTTTGCCAGATTCCAAACCGGTTTATATAATAAGTCATGGCATGCGTTATATTGGTTAAATCATGATCACCCAAGAGTGATGAGTCAATACGGAAATATTGAGCACCATAATTTAAGTGGTAAAATGTTGGCTACGGTACTTTATTTCATGTGGGGTACTCCATTAATTTATAATGGAGAAGAAATAGGTATGACTAATGGAGACTTTAGTGACATTTCAGAAGTTAGAGATATTTCATCAATCAACAATTATAATGAAGTGATTAAAACACATACAGTTAAACAAGCAATGACTAATATTAGAATCTCCGCAAGAGACAACTCGAGAACTCCAATGCAATGGAATTCTTCTATGAATGGTGGATTTAGTGAAAGCGAACCCTGGATAAGAGTTAATGAAAACCATAAGTGGTTAAATGTAGAACATCAACTTAATGATTCAAATTCAATTTTGAATTTCTATAAGAATATAATTAGAATTAGAAAAAGCGAATATAAAGAGATTATTTTATATGGTGAATTTGAATTAACATATAAAGAGAATAAAAGAAAAAATATTTTGATCAAGCTGAAAACGCATTTATTTCTACCTAAAGACACCATTTAGAAAAACCTGAAACTTTTGAAATTGTGGTTGAGTATTTAGCATGTAAAGATTTAAAAGAAAAAACATTAAAACTTTTCCCTTCAATAATAAAAAATAAATCTCCCGGTTTATAATCCCTAGTGTATTTAGATAATCCGAGAATTTCCAAATTTCCTATATCTGGCTTTAATTTTTTGGCTCTATATAAGTTTTTCAATTTCATTGGCTTACTAAATTTTTTTCAAAATTATTTATTTTTTTATAGTTTATAATTTCTTGAGCAATTTTTCTAAATACTGGAGCAGCGACGACCCCTCCAAAATGGGATTTTTTTGGCTCATCAACAGTGACGCAAATAACAAAAGATCTATTTTTATTTTTAAAAAAACCAATAAAAGCCCAGAACCGTGAGTTTTAGCCAGCTTGTTTTTCGATCAAGATTTAATTATCAATTTAAAAGTGCCTTTCGGTTCGCAAATACTTGCATAAAGCACTCTTTTGCGATATTATAATATTCAGTTGTTTCATATCGATTTTGAGATGGGTGTTTTCATGAGTAGAAGACAAAAGCGGACTTTAAAAGTTATAGCCGAAAGAATGGGACTTTCAATCACTACTATTTTCCGCCCACTGCGAA
>CAJYBF010000209.1 GCA_913064935.1 uncultured Mollicutes bacterium | reverse complement strand
TAATATTCTTAATATCCTTTACAATTGATCCTCTACTAACTCAAGAAATCTCCTTACTCCATGAAAACTTCCATAAAAAGTTAGGTGGTGATGTCCTGATACTTTAATACATTTGAAGTCAAACACTTCTTCATTTGTACAAAGTTTCATCGTAAGTCCCCTTAAATCTGACTCACTAATATCGTTAAGATTAACACTTGCCATTGATGCAGTATCTATACTAAAGTGTCCTTTGCTAAAGTCACTGTAGTTCTTAATGATTTTCAGTTTTGTTATCTCCTTTAATTCATTACTATTTAAGTAATTTGAAATATCATCGTCTGAAAAATTCCATCTTCCTTTAACTTTTGATCCATAAAGAATTCCATTTTGTAAATGTCGCCTAACAGTACGTTCTGACAAATCAAGCATAGTTGTTAAATCCGATATTTTATACATAGTCAACCCTCCTACCTATAGGATATTATTAATTTAAGAAATAGACAATAACAAAAGAAGTTTATTTGGCAGGGTAGCTAAATACACTTCATAAGATGATTTGATTGATATTCTATAAATAATCAATCTTGTAAAACAACTTGGAAATTATTCAAGGTGAAATAGAATATAGTTACTTATTATTACTAGTAATCTTCTTAAGTTATTATTTTAGTTCCCGCCAGAATTACCTTTACCTTTTTCATCTTCATCTTCATCATCTTCATCATCTTCGTCTTCTTCATCATCTTCGTCTTTTTCATCATCTTCGGTTTCATCGTCTTCTTTGCTGTCCTCATTTAAATCTTTGATTTCATCCTCAATATCCTCAACCAAATCTTCAAAATCTTCTGTAAGGTCAGCTACTTCCTCTTCTAAGTCTTCAATTTCATCATCAGTTAATCCATTCGTAGCTAATCGAAGATTTAATTCATTCATCATTGTTTCATGCTCCTCGGTGATCTTTGAAAGCAATCCTTCAGCTTCTTCAACTGAAGATATATTTTTTACTTCTTCTTTTTGATATTCATTTCTTGCTTTCTCAGCAATTTCTCGAGCTTTCTTTTCCGCTTCATCTTTATCTTCCATTGCATCCTCTAACACTTCGGAAATCAGTTCATCAGCTTCTTCTTTCAACTCAAGTAGATTTTCCTCAAGATCATTTTTTAATTCTTGGATCTCTTCCTCTAAGTCAGCAATTTCATCTTCTGTCATATTATCACGTTCTGTTTCTAGTTGTGTTGTAAGTGCAGTAATCCCTGAACCATAGAATAATCCAACTTCAATCATTTCGTTTAATAACTCTTCAGCGATTTCCTCTGCATCATCTTCAGCATCAAAGAATTTCTCTTTTTCAGATTCTGCTTTTTCCTTAGCTTCTTTAGCTCTGTTTTTTACTTTTTCCTTAGCATCGTCATCACCATCGATTGAGTCATAATAATCTTCTAGTAAATCTTCTAGATCATCGAGATTTAATGCTTCAAGTTGTTCGTTAGTTAATTCAACAAGTCCACTCAAAGTTTCAACATATTTTCGTCTGTCAGTACTCTCTACTTCTTTTTCTGCAGATTCTTTAACTTGATCTTCAGCGATCTCATAATAGTCTTTTAATACTTCTTTTAACTCAGAAGTTTCTAGTATAGCAACTTCCTCAAGAGTTAGTAATTCTAACTCTAGTATTTCCACAACATATCTTTCTCTTTTCTTTGTTTGCCCTTGATTTTCATCATTGTCATTGTTATCTCCGTTACTCTCTGCAACTATATCCTTAATAGTAATACCATAAGATTCTTCTAATAACTCCTTAATCTTATTTACTTTCATCCCTGCTAATTCATCTATATCATCCATTGTATAGTCACCAGTAATGATTAGTGCTTCTATTAGAGATGCTTTAGCTTGTGAAACTATTGACGTCTTGGTATCTAATATTTCCTTATACTTTTGTACAACTGCCTCTAATTTTTTACCTAACTTCAAGGCTTCCTTACTTACAGTATCCTCTAAATCTGTTTCTAATTCGTCATTAAGATTTGGGTCATCAGATTGAACACTGAAAAGTATTGTGTCATCTTCTAACAGAAAATCTAATGATTCAGCTGCTTCAATGATACTCACAACTAATTCATCTAAGTTTGTAAGAGTCAAATCAACATATTGTAGTAATGTCTCAGCATCAGCATTTAATGCTTCAATTGACATAACGTTATTATCCTCATCAAGCTCAATCATAACTCCAGGGTTGATATCTAACGTTACAACAGAATTTAATGTTTGAACTGGAACGAATATATTATCACTAAACATCCCAATAGCGACAATTAACAAAATCATCATTGGTGCAAAAGTTAATGTGCGTTTCCAATTCCAGTTAAATTCTCTTTTCGTTTTACTAAAGTTTATATGTTTCTTCACATCATTCAGTTCTAAATTTGAATGTGCAGTAATATTATCCTGTAAATGCTTTTTTAGTTTTTTCAAAGTTGACCCTCCAATTTGCTTTTCAATTTCTTCATTGCCTGATTATATTTCCATGTTGACGTACCTAAAGGAATGTCTAGTCCATTTGATTTTTGCTTGTTAACAAATATAGGGGGAGATGATTTAAGCGAAGTTATTTCACCAACGCTTAAAATCCCTTCCGGTTTTAATATTCTTTTTATCTCTTTAATTATCTTATTCCTCATTTTGCTGGAGATTGAAGCTTGTGCGTAAACAATATCAAATACAGCATCGTTAAAATCCGTTATGCTAAAATCCATTAACCGCACAGATATTTCATCATTATCTTTAAGAAGATATCTTGCATTAAGTAATGAATCATATTCATCTAATATTACAGTTACATCATTTACTACTCTCCAAATGTTTTTTTGTCGTTTAATCCTTCATGTAATGATGTTTTTTGCTCTCTTGGATTATCTAAGTCTTCTTGTTCCTGTAATTAAATTCGAGCCAGTTTAACATTCTCAATCATTGTCTTCTCTACACTATCATCTCTGATGGTAGTCTGCTCCACGATTCGCTCATGGTCTGGTATCTTCAGGAGGTCGTTAAATAGGTCTAATGCTTTGTCATCAGAATCTTCGTTTGGCATACAATCATTT
>CAJYBF010000208.1 GCA_913064935.1 uncultured Mollicutes bacterium | reverse complement strand
TTATTTATCTATAGATGTTTTTGACTAGTTTAAAAAGATAGGATTAGAACTTGGGTTTTAGAATGTATAATCAGGATCATTTGTTATTATTTCTTACAATTCATATAAAATATATGATGGAGAAGATATTTAATCTTCGCTTTCATTAATTAGGGGGAATTTAATGAAAAAGTTTATAGGTATCTTGGTAGTGGTGCTAATTATTGCGGCAGTTTTTTATTATGGAGATTTCGATCAATTTGTTGTTAATATTGTTGAACAAATAAAAGAAACTTCTTCCGAAGAAGAAAATGTCTATGATGAAACAGGAGATTCAGATGTTGCGATTGTTCATTATATTGATGTTGGTCAAGGAGATGCTATTTTAATAGAAATTGATGATTATCACATTTTAATAGATGCTGGAGACAATGCTTATGGCGATGATGTTGTCGCATATTTAAACAGCATTGGAGTTGATGACATCGAGATTTTGATAGGGACCCATCCAGATGCTGATCACATTGGTGGATTAGATGATGTTATTAATAGTTTTGATGTAGAGTTGATTATTGATTCATGTCACACACATACCACTCAAACTTGGAATGATTATCAAGAAGCAATTGAGAATGAGGTTTTAGGTGGGGCAGTTTCGCTGTGTGATGATTTTTTAAATTACGAAATCACAGAAAATATAGTATTCGAAGTGTTTGACGTAGGAGATGATTTTACAGATAAAAACGAAAGTTCAGTCATCTCAAAATTGACGGTTTATAATACAGTGTTTCTATTTACAGGAGACGCTGAGCATGAAGCTGAGAGTTTAATTCTTGAATATGATATAAATGCTGATATATATAAAGCGGGTCATCACGGTTCAAGATCATCATCAAGCACTGCTTTCTTGCAAGTTGTTACTCCCGAAATGGTTATTATAAGTGCAGGACTTGATAACTCATATGCACATCCTCATTCTGAAGCGCTTAATAGAATTAATGTATACACAGAAGAAATCTATGGAACGTGGATGAATGGTAGCATATTGATTAGTGCTGACAGAGATGGATATTCTCTAGTGGAAGAATACTATAAAGTATCTTCAGAAGAAGTCATAATCCTAGGAAACCTAGAGGATTATATAGTTCCAGAAGTTCTAACAGTTACTAAAGGAGAATCCGCTGTCTTAAATATGGTTGGTTATCCGAATACGGAGTACTCAATTGTTGTCAATTTAAAATCCGGACCTAGTTCTGCTAGTGGGATTGTAGATAAAATAAGTGAATCTGATGGAAACGTAACGTGGACTTGGGCAGTAAGTTCAAGGTCAACTGCTGGTACATATGACATAATAATCGAAGAAATTGAATCGAAACACAAATGGTATATAGAGTTTAATATAGAATAAGTATTGATCAAATCCAAATATTTTGAATAATTATCTTCTTAAGTTATAAAATATAATATAAGAAGATTGTTAGGAGGATATATATGGATTTTTTTCCGCAAACAAGAAAAAATATTGGCGACCTATGGGACAATATTACTGATGATGTTTTCGGATCATCAAAATCAAACATCATGAGAACTGACGTATATGAAAAAGAAGGAAATTTGGTAATCGAAACTGAACTACCGGGATTTGAAAAAGAAAGTATTTCGGTGGACTATAAAAGTGAATATCTCATTATTACTGCAAAAAGTAAATACGAGGCTGAAACTGAAAATAGAAAGTACTTAAAAAGAGAAAGAACATACGGTGAGTACGTTAGAAGGTTTTATGTTGACGGGATTGATAAAGAGGGAATTAACGCTTCGTTTTCAGAAGGTATATTAAAAGTGACAGTGCCTAAACCCGAAGAAAAAGAGGCAATAAAAACAATAAAAATCGACTAAAATAAAAGTTAGAAATTCTATGTTGAATTTCTAACTTTCTATTATGATATTATTTTGCTTCGTTAAATCTACAATCGTGCTCACAGTTACTGCAGCGAAGGTTCTCATTCGAGATGTCTATAAATCTTTCGGGGTGAATAGCATAACTTAGTTCCCATTGAACTAAAGCGATAATACCAAGAAAGAGCAATGACCAAGTTTTAAACTCTGGGATGAAAACAAAGGGTGCAAATTTTAAGAAATGATCCCAGTTATAAATCCTACAAGTATTGCAACATCTATTTCTAATAAGTACTTTGTGGAAAATACACCAAGTGTTTATTGAAAAATAATCGATGAAATTTAAAACTATAACTAATAATATTATATGATATCTATTTATGAAACTTAAGTAATACAATACACCTATACCTAATAAAAACAACATGTATAAACTAAAAGTTATAACCGTTCTTACGTTCATGGTTTTTACGTACTCGAATAGTTTTTCTTTACTGTAGTCGGCTTCTTTAAAAAATTTCTTTAGATACTTGCCACTAGGTGAGTGCTTTGCAAACCTTGGGATAGTAACAGTTAGAATATCTATAACGAACAATAGCCAGAAAATATTGTATACCCATTCTGGTATTGTAAGAACAAAATCATAGAAAAAGAAGAATAGAACTAAACTAACTAGCATTAATATTCCTGAGAATATATATTTTATTTTTGAGTAGCCCATAGAATCCCTCACTTGTATTTATTCAATTATACCAAATCAAAAAGTATAATGAAAATATCTTACTCAAAAAATTGTGAATTTATAAATAGAACTGTATTGGGGTACCTAAGCGATTTTAATATTTTTGTGAAAATACACCCTTTTTTTTTAACCAAATAAGTTCTATAATTTAATCAAGAGGTGCTATTGTGGAAAAGTCTAATAGGAAAATTTTATGTGTCGATTTGCGAAGTTTCTTCGCTTCTGTTGAATGCGCCGATGCTGGACTAGACATCTATGAGGTGCCCTTAGTTGTTGCTGATAAATCAAGGGGTGGTGGAGGGATAACCTTAGCTTGTACGCCGTATCTTAAGGATAAAGGGGCAACTTCAAGATGTAGAATCCATGAGTTACCGAAAAATGTGGATATTATTTTTGCTAAAACGAGAAAGGCTAGATACGTAAAAATATAGACTGAAATCATTTAGATATATCTTGATTATGTATCAGAGGAAGAATTACAGGTATATTAGATGTATGAGGCATTTTTGAATGCTACTAGTTATCAT
>CAJYBF010000207.1 GCA_913064935.1 uncultured Mollicutes bacterium | reverse complement strand
ACTTAAAACATAAAGCCATATTAATGACTGTATATTCTGCTGGACTACGTGTTAGTGAAGTTACTAATCTTAAAGTCTCTGATATTGATAGTGGTAATATGCAAATTCGTATTCGTCAAGCTAAGGGTGATAAGGATCGTTATTCTTTACTTGGTCAATGTAATTTATTGGTGCTTCGTGAATATTTTAAGGTGTATAGACCTAGTCTGTGGCTATTTCCTAATGAGTTAACTTTAAAACCTTTGTCTGTTCGCACTGTTCAAATGGTTTTTCGAGATGCTAAAGACAGGTGTGGTATTACTAAGGAAGTTTCTATTCATTCTCTACGTCATAGCTTTGCTACTCATCTTCTTAAATCTGGAGTTGATCTTATCTATATCCAAAAGCTTTTAGGTCATACTAACATACAAACTACTAGTATTTATCTCGATTTAGCTGGTAAGGATATTTTAAATATTGTGAGTCAAGTATCTTTGTGATCGGATCGTAGTCGATTGGATAGATTAGTAACCCACCGTCTATTATATGTACTGGCATCTTGGTTTTACCTGAGGTCATTATTAGTTGAATTGTTTTAAAGTTTCTGTTAAATTTTAATTTGATCATTGCTATTTTAATTATGCTTGGAGGACTTATAGCTGTTTCCAGATTAATGCTAAAAGCCCATAAACCAAAAGAAGTTTACATTGGTTTTTTATTGGGCATAGCTTCACAATTCATTAGTTTTCAATTATATCAAAGCATGTAAAAAATTAATCCGAGACGTATATCTTGTATGTTGAAATTATACGAATTGTCTATTGTATTATTAAAAATTTCGTTTAGACCATAATACACATGGAGGTTCCATTTATTAAATCCGGTTGATAAAGTAAGCCCATAAAGAAAATCATTGATTTCCACAACTTCTTCCACATCAAAATCTTCTCTTTGCCTCAAGTTTGTATTGGTTGCAAAAACATAAGCCATTATAGAGCCTGGATAAATTTTCCAAAATCTATATTTGTGAGGTGTAGATGTACTAAATCTTAATTCAATTGGCATTTCAACCGTATGCATCACAATTTTATTGCTTTTTAGGGTTGTATTGGAATCTGAAGGTAATACATTATCTTCCTGTACAGCACCACAGTTGACGCCCCGTGGGTCTTCCTTAGTACCACCAATTAAGCCAATACCAGAGATGATTTCACCTTTCTCATCTGTGATGAATACCTCTGGGTCACAGCCAATACCTTCCATTACATACATGGTTAAAATCCTCTATAATTAACTGTTGCGCGGAATGTCGCGTCCTCCAACGGAATAACTCTCTTATTAACAGCACGTCTTGTTTCTGTGGATAAATCATATTCTGCGCAAATAGTCTTACCCACCCCATCATGAGTACCTCTTACTATAGTACCAATTAATAAATCATTCCCTTGGATGAAATCAATAGTATCAAAGATACGGGTGGTATCCATTCTAGCAGATACTACAATTTTCTGGTAATTTTCAAGTTTGGCATGAAGATAATGTCGAACATTATCTGCAATGAATTTCTTTTGTAAGTCAGTAAGCTCCACTCCACCAGACTCACTACGGATATATTTTATAATCTTATAGCCGCAATTACCGGGGAATTCCACTACCATAAAACTTCCACTAATATTCCTATTCTTAAATTTAACACTAAAATCATACTTCATGAGAAGTAATCCTCCACTAATGTTTGAAAATATTGATAACCATCTGAATCTTCGTCCATATATTCAGGATGATACTGCACACTCAAATCCTTCCTTTCACTAAACCATACTACCTCAGGTTCATACTCACCACTAAAGGCTATATCTTCAGCCCAAGCAACTAGCTCCCCAGACTTAGGTACTATCATCATTTGATGGTGAGTGGAGGTAACCTCAATACCTTCCTCACCAATACCCTGTCCAATCATTTGATGATTACGTGTATGCCCATCAATATGCTGATACATTTTACCACCATTCATAACATTAAGAAACTGACCACCACGACATATACCTACACAAGGGATATTATTCTTCTTTGCCCATTGGTAAGCAGCTACGTCATTAAGGTCTCGTTCTGTATCAATGGAGGTGTACATATGTTTCTCATCTCCATAGAGAGCAGGATCAACATCACTCCCTCCTGTAAAGACAACTAAATCAGGCAAAGACGATAGGGTACCAATCTGCTTCATGGAAAAGAGGGTTGTCACTTCCCTCCCCTCCTTCTGGAACGGCCTTTTGTAACTTGGCTGCCATAGCACTAGAATATTCTTCATATTGTTTCTCCAAAACATTATACATTGATTGTAAATCACCTTTATTCTCTATAATTGCTGCTTTTAATACCAGATTCCCTCTTTCTCCTGAGAATGATTCCGTTGCTGCGGAGAACTCAGGATTTTCGCACAAAGGTTTTCCTTCTATCCCACAAGGATTAGTTACAAAAGCATAAATACCTACTAAACTCATATCACTGATAGGTATATGACTTGTATCAAAGCTCCAACAAGAACCATTTGTTGTGCAATTTAATAGAAAAGTTAAATCTTGATTGGTTTTATCCTTAAGTTTATAGAATAACTTAGTCTTAACCCTAAACTCATCCAACATTCTAAAGAAACTTAGGATGATTAGGGCTAAGTTAGCAGGACAATCATTCTTTATTGTCACTGTATTTGTAGAGTAAATCTCATCAGCATTTGGTTCTAATATATGATTAGAGTATTTAGAATATAAATATTCTATGAAAAACTCTCCTTTGCTAGATTTTTGGCATTTTCTATGTTTTCTATTTCAGGGCATTTTTTTACAAATTCAAAGATCGCGTTTTCATCGCCATCTTGAAACTTTTTTTGGAAGTGCATTGAAGCGTCCAGGAAGGGCATACAATAAGCCTTTTCCTCGATTTCCTTTTCACTATAAAGGCCCCAGCCAAGCGGGATGTCTGGAAAATATCTTTTAAGATAAAACCTTGTTCCCTTTTTTCTCTTTGCCATTTCCTTACCGCCTCCTGTTTGCGATCCTGATGGCTATTATGGGGGCAGGGCGCTCAGGATTGCGCCTTTTCGGTGATCAGCCTATCCGTATTGTTTAGTTAAACTTTAACGTTCTTACAATCTTATTTCCTTCCATAA
>CAJYBF010000206.1 GCA_913064935.1 uncultured Mollicutes bacterium | reverse complement strand
GGATAAAAGTATATCGTACAAGGGGAGATAGTGCGATACAAGACACTTATTCGAGAAAAAGTTATTTAACAAAAGATGAACGAGCAAAACATATTGTAGACAAAACATTAGTAGAAGAGAATGAACGATTGAAAGTTGAGATTGCATACTTAAAAAAGTCTCAGTCCTTAATTCAAAAACTAAAAGGCGTGACAAATAGTGAAAAAGCAGAAATCGTCACTGAATTAAGGAAAGAATATAAACTTAAAATCCTTTTAGAAATAGCGAAAATATCATCTTCAGTATATTACTATAATGTAAATTCAAATAAAGTTAATAAAAATAAGTATCAGATAATAAAAGAAGAAATAGAGTACTTATACAAAGTAAAGCACAAAAAACGTATGGGATATCAGAGAATTCATATAGAAATGAAGAAACTAGGATATAGAATAGGAAAGACAAAGTACTAGAAATAATGAAAGAAAAAGGTTACTTAAGGGTAAAGAAGAAAAAGTGGCGAAAGTACAACTCATATGAAGGTAATTTTGGATGGGTTCAACCAAATCATATGTAGCAAAATTTTGAAACTTCAGAGCCATATCAACAGGCGGGAACAGATATAACAATGTTTCCGTTAGAAGAAGAATTAGTGTACGTATCTCCAATAATTGATTTCAATACGATAGAAGTGTTATCATATACCGTAGTAACAAATGCAAAGATGGACAAGATAAAATTAATGGTTAAGCGATTGAAAAAGAATCATAAAAATCAAATCAAAGGAATGATGATACAATCGGATCAAGGTGTGCAATATCAAAACTCCAGATATAGAGAAATGTTAAGTGAACTAGGAATTATTCAATCGATGAGTAGAAAAGGAAATTGCTGGGACAACGCAGTAGCAGAAAGCTTTTTTAAATCCCTGAAAACAGAATTGGTCTATGGAAATAAACTCATCTCTAAAGAACAAATGAAACTTGAAATCTTTGAATACATCGAGATTTGGTACAACAAAAAAAGAAGGCATTCGGCACTTAATTATATGAATATAGAGGAATTTAACAATCAAATAAAAAAATATAAAAATGACGCTAAACTTTAACTGTAATTTTTATTATCATAATCATTTTTTTTTTATGTGTCGTTGCCGTTATACTTATATTGTTCTGAATTACCTTTGTCTAAAGTACCTTTGTCTGAGTTATCGTTGTTTGATTTTTCCTTGATTTTCTCTTCTAGTTTCACCAAGCCACTTCCAGTAAACTCATCATCATTATTCTTGTTTTTATCTTTATCAGATTTAGCTTCTTCTATGGCATTATGTATTCCCTGTTTTTTTTCATCAAGGAAAGTTTTTAAGCTTTCTTTTTTCTCATCTTTAATTTGGTTAAGTTGAGCCTTCATTTGTTCTTGTTCTTCTTCAGACAATTCATCCAAGTCATTCACGCCGAATTCACTAAGTAGTTCTTTTTTCTGATTTTGATAATTAGTGATAATCTCGTGCTTAACCTCTCTGTCTACAGACTTCTGAATCTGCTTTTCGATTTTTTGGATTTTTTCCTCATCCCCATTATCAATAGCATCAGTAAGTTTTAGTTGAAGTCTTTCTTGTTTTTTCTCAACACCCTTTACAATCAGTTCGCTCATTGCCAACCCTTGAGACTCAAAGTACTCTTCAATATCCCCAACTTCAATAACAGCATCTAGCGCTTCTTCTAGTGTAATGCTTAGAAGCTCAGCTCCTATAGCAATTTTCGATAATTCACCTAATCCAAATCCTGCTTCATTTGCTTTTTCTACAATTGCTTCTTGGTTTTCATTCGTCAATGCTTCTCTTAAGACTGTAAACTTAATATATGCTTGACCTTTTTTATCTTCAAGTCTTGCAGCTAATTCAGGATCTAACATATCACTTAACTCATCACTATCTCCTATAGCAGCGTCTAAGTCTCCCTCTAAATCATCAGCATCTTCCTCGTCTAAATCTAACAAATTATCGCTAGCTTGTTCTAACATCTCTACATATTCTAAAAGTAATTCCTCGATGAATTCATCTTTTTCCTCTGTGTTCATTTCTTCAGCTTCTGCTAATCTCTCTTGAGCGTATTTAATAAATTTCTCAGTCTTAGAAACGTCATCAAATGTCAATGCTAAGTCAAGCTTTTCTATTAACTTATCTAGAAAATAAAATGTGCTATCTGGTGTTAATCCAGGATCTGTATCTCCATCTGCTGCACTTACTGCAGGTAGTAGTACTAATAACATAGTAAACATAATTAATATCTTCTTCATATAAATATCCTCTTTTCAATAGTTTCTTTCAACTAATAAACAAACGACACCTATGTTTTATTGGAACTATCGTAAAATTACAAAAAAAACTTAGATTTATATTCTAAGTTTAAAGTCATATTATAAATTACAATCCATAAAAGTATGGATTTCCTTCTCAAAATCATGATCTCGATCTATTAAAATCTCTCTACTCAAAGTTCTACCTTTATGCTTAATAAATTCTATTTCATTTGAGTTGCAAGTGATAATCATCTTGTACTAGTAAATTCTCAGATATTCGTCCTCGTATAAGAATGTTAGTCTATACCTATCATTAACTTTAAATGTAATTGTTAATTTCATCAACCTACCAAGGTGCTTTTTTACTATTTCTCTAACTTTATTATTACTCATAATTACCTCTCTTTCTTAGTTAATTGTACTACTTAGTAACATATATTACAATTCTAATGCATTAATTATATAATATATACTATTCAAATCGCTTTATAATTATATGTTTAGCTGATGAAATCTCATTAAAATTAGGTAAAATCGACTCATCCACAGTAGTCCACCTGATGACAGTAAAATCATCGTTCTTGTATGTATATGTAAATTCATATGAAATATCACTTAAGGAAACTGTGGCATCTACTCCATCAACATCTTTATTGATATTAAGATTAACAGAGAGCCCGATTAATCTATCAATTCCATATTGGTCAGAAAAAAAATTTCCTAGTGAGTAAATAACAAGTGTTTCCTTATTATAATCCTTAATAACTTCTCTTGGTTGTACGACGTGTGGATGGTGTCCCATTACTCTATCGACACCTAGAGAGGCAAGAAAATCAGCTTGGCTGAGTTGTGTCTCACTAGGGATTTT
>CAJYBF010000205.1 GCA_913064935.1 uncultured Mollicutes bacterium | reverse complement strand
AGTTCGAATTACTTGGAACATAAAATCATTACACTCTTCATGTGGAATTCTGAGTTAATTAGTGTATGATTTTTGTGGGACCTGTTTCACATAGTAAACACGCTAAAGATTGATGATGTTTTTTTTGCACATCTTCTACATAGGAGAAGAGGAAGTATGGCAAAGAATCCGATTTACAACGCTGTAAAAATTTATCGCAATATCGTAGAAAGAAAAGAAGAATTCAACAGAATTGAACTAGCTAATGAACTTGGCTTGATTGAAGGAAGCATCACCAGGTACATTCAAGAAATCAACAGGGCTCTCGCTGATGACTTTGAGACATTTTGTATAGAGTTCGATCGTACAAAGGATGCTTATGTGATTAGGGATTATAAAAAGTAAAAGAATTTCTTTTACTTTTTTCTTTTCAAGATAGTTTAACGCACTTGTCATTTGCTATAATGACTTGAAAATTAAATAACGCATAGGCTTAAATATGCAATTTGGGAGTTCGAATCCCTCTTTCTCTATCAAAGAAGGAAACTAGACATAAAAAAAAGGCGTATTCACCCGAAGTTCAGTGATAACGTCTTTTAATAATCAGTATGATTATATAGTTTTAGTATCTGTCATAAGTTTTTTTATTGCTATATGATTAAATCCTTTGATAATCAACCAAAGAGCCATAACCATTTCTTGTATTGCTAGTGGCATTTGTAAATATGTTCCAATACTACTATCCATGCCGAAGAAGTGTAACAGAGCGTAAGCCATATATGGAACCACTCCGATCAATCCCCAAATGGACATCCAACGAGGGATTAAACGCGTACGGTAGAACGATATGTATAAACACGTAGCTCCTATAAGGAACATTATAGAACCCACTGGTCCTAGAAGGTCTTGGAACTTATATATGACATTACCCATGGATTGCAAAGCAGTAGAACTACCACCTGTTGCAAGATATTCTTTACCGAGAGCGAATAATATCAAAAAGCTAATCGTTGTTATAAAATACCACACACCCTCCATAACTCCACGGAATAGCAACATACCCATCGCAAGTTCCTTGTTATCTTTTCTAAAGATTGGATATAGGAATACAGTCACTGCCATAAGTGAGATCCCCATCAATAAGATAAGAAATGAACCACCTAGAAGACGGGATGAATTCTCAGCAACTATATCCAGTAAGACTATCTTAGAAGTTACTCCCGATTGAACGGGTGGAGTCATTACTTCCCCGCCTACGATTACACTTGCAACTCCGAAAACCGTCCCCAGCAAGTAAAGAACACCAGCCATTAATGAATTAAATCTGTAATTTTTCAAATTATATTTCTCCTTTAATTTTATTTGATATAACATACGTAACACTACTTTTAGAGTGGTATGTCATGATTCAACTTGTAACCCTTGTAAACAATGCTTTTTTTATTATTTTTCAACATAAAATACTTCCTCAATATCCTTATCAAATACTTCTGCTATTCTAAATGCTAATTCCAAACTTGGTGAATATTGCCCTTTTTCTATAGCTACAACCGTTTGTCTTGATACACCTATTTTTTTTGCTAAATCCGCTTGTGTTATTTCACTGTTCATAAAACGTAAAGTTCTAACATGATTTTGGATATTCGATTTGGCCATCTAAACACCTCTTCTGTAATATACCATTTGCATTATGTTGGAACCTAAATCTCCTATAAACCCACTAATTATCATAATGATGAAGAATATCGAAACACTTGCGTTGAATAGTAATGCAAATAATGCTCCAATGAATCCAAGCATAAATATGATCTGAGCTACCTGGTTACTTTTTAAATCAATCAATTTATCTCTTTCATCAGTAATATCACGGTCCTCTTTTTCCCCGCGAACTTCATCTGTAATCTCACCACAGATACGATGTAAGATTAGTGCGATAATTCTTGAGATAACTGAAACTGGAACAAATATAAGCATTACAATAGCCCAAAAACGCAACATATTAGTTGTATCAAAATCACCGTTTTGGTATTTATTATTAATAATAATAAAGTAAACAACTGTAATAATGGTAGATATAACTATATTAAATAAACTTCTTTTTTCTTGATATGACATGTTCATTTCCTCCTTGTCATGTTTGCTTAACTATATGTCAAGTTTGGTTTACACTATTATAGTATACAAAACTTTACAATATGTCAAGTATTCTTTACATTTTCTTTTAAAAAAATATTTAGATGGACTTTAAAGTGACGAATATGTACAGGAATAATTCTATAAACACAACATAAATGGTGAGTAACCCTGTATAATCGAACCTTATAATTCATTCCAATAACTTATCATCCACATCTAATCGTTGATATTATTGCAATTAGTATATGTGACTTTCTTTTCATTCTTTCATTTAGAGTACTATATAGATGACAGTGTGAATGACTTTTTTATACTTATAGAATACAATATGTATCTATGATAATATAATACTATGTGAGTTTTGAATAAAAATCTAAATTTAAAGAGGAGACTCAAATATGTTTAAAACATGGGAAAAGGTAGTAGCGATAGTAGGCTGTTTACTGATAATCGGGATATTTACTAATGGTCTTATTGCAAAAAAAGATGATAAGGTAATTCCTCATAACTATATTTTTTATGGTCAAAGCGACAATTGGATAGCAAGCATTGTTGTAAATGCGCAACAAGTAATAAAGTATAAAGATGGAGTATTAGATTATAGTGTAGATAATGATACGGTTTTTACATTAACATATACAGGTAGAGGAGATTTGCAAACTGCAGAAGAATTCCACTACACATATGAATGTAATCGAAGTAAAAGTGGTTTAACCACTGAGTACCCTAGAAAGAATTATTTTATTAGGACAGATTCAAATCATCATATACATAATCCATGGGAGATTATAAAGGTAACGGTAGGGGTCGATGGTGTTATAGAAACATTTGATCTTTCATATTTAGATATAAACATCATTGGATAATTAAAAGTAATAAGTTTATGGTTTCGCTAGCTTTTAATAATAGGAGCCTTACAGAATCCCATGGTAGGTGGACAAGTATACCTATTGAAGGATATTTGTATTTCGATAGTAACGACAAATTAAATAGTATTATTATGGAGCTAGTATCTTATTATGATATAGAAGATATATATGAAAGAAAAAAA
>CAJYBF010000204.1 GCA_913064935.1 uncultured Mollicutes bacterium | reverse complement strand
TTAGGTGTATCGGTATATATAAAATTAGCAGCAGATTCGCCCCATTTTAGCTTGATAATTGCAGATCGACCACCTATCGGGTTTGCAGAACCATGCAGTACTTGAATGGAGGTAACACCACCAGCAAGATTGCGATAAATGTCTATATCTGCTTCATCAAGTACATCTTCAATACTCACTTCGGCTGATGAGTTTTGTCCGCCTTCATTTACTGAAGCGGTTGCAATATGAGAATGCTCATCAATAATTCCAGCCGTTATGTGTTTTCCTGTAGCATCAATTATTTTTGCTTTCTTTGTAGCATTGATTTTTAAACCGAAAGGGTGATTGCAATTAAAAACTTGATCTTAACAAAGAAAATTTCAGAGAATGTTGCGGTACTTGATGATTTATTAGGAGTAGATATCTCATATGATGTTAGTCATCGAGAGTTTATAATAAAAAATCGTAAAATACAGTGCTATTTTGTGACAGGTCTTTGCGATGCTACCATGAGTACAGAATTATTTAAATCGTTAGTTGATATTAACGATATAGAGGTACCAAATAATAAATTAGTAGAAACTATTGCAAATAGACTTGTGCATTTTCAAGGTGAGAAAGTGACTGATGTTGAAAAATTTATCGGAAGTGTTGTATCTGGATTATTAGGTATTATAATCGATGACTGTAGTCATGGATATATTGTTGACGTTAGAAGTTATCCTACTAGAGCCCCTCAAGAACCCGATACTGAAAAGGTTGTTCGAGGAAGCCGAGATGGTTTCACTGAAAACATCATAATAAACACGGCTTTGATAAGAAGAAGAGCCAAGGATCATAATTTAAGAAATGAAATGTTCTCAGTAGGTGAAAAATCGAAGATGGACGTTTGTCTTTGCTACGTTGAAGGATTAACACCACCTGAACTAGTTAACGACGTTAGAAAGCGTATTTTAGATATTAAAGTTGATGAGTTATCCATGAGTGATAAAGCATTAGAAGAATTAATAGTAAAGCAAAGATTCAACCCTTATCCACTTGTTAGATACTCAGAAAGACCGGACACTATAGCTGCACACTTGTATCAAGGTATGATAGCTATAGTTGTGGATACTTCTCCAAGTGTCATACTTGGTCCAATAACAATATTTGATCATGTTCATCATGTAGAAGAATATAGACAAACGCCTTTAATTGGAACTTATCTTAGACTGATTAGATACAGTGGTATTTTGATGGCTATGTTTCTCGTTCCTCTATGGTTATTAGTTGTGGTACAACCTGATTTACTACCAGAATCATTATCATTCATAGGTCCAAAAGAAGTAGGTAATATTCCAATTATCGCACAAATACTTATGGCTGAGTTTGGAATTGAGTTTCTTAGAATCGCATCAATTCATACTCTAACTCCGCTGTCTACAGCAATGGGAATCATTGCTGGTGTTTTAGTAGGACAAATTGCGATCGATGTTGGGTTATTTACACCAGAAGTTGTCTTGTATGTAGCTGTTAGTGCTATAGGAAATTACTTAACTCCAAGTTACGAATTAAGTTTAGCAAATAAATTCAGTAAAATTATCTTCATTATATGTACGTTCTTTTTTAAACTTCCAGGACTATTAATCTCTGTAGCAGTTTGGGTCATTTTCCTAGCTAGTTTGAAAAGCTTTAATAAACCATATTTATATCCTTTAATACCACTAAACCTTCGTGAGTTAGTAAAAAATATCATTAGATTTCCAATGAAAAATAAAAAAGGAGCTTAGAGGCTTTAATATTTACCTCAATATTTTTATATACTTTATAGAGGTGGAGTATGAAAAAAATATTTGTAGTAGCTTTTTTAATTTTTATTATAAACATAATTCCTGTTAAAGCATTTTATTTGAGTGGAGAAAGTTCTGTCTTAATGGATATGGACAGTAACATTGTTCTTTATGGAAGTAATATTCACTCTAGGATGAAAACTGCGAGCATTGCTAAGGTAATGACAACTATAGTAGCCATTGAAAATGGCTTTTTGAGTGAATACGTTAAAGTCACCAAAGAATCTGTTAATCAAATAGGATCTAAGATTTATTTAATTGAGGATGATGAAATATTACTTATAGATCTCTTATATGGATTAATGCTAAGATCAGGTAATGATGCAGCTTATCAAATAGCTGAATATGTCTTAGGTTATGATGATTTCATTATTGAAATGAATGAGTTCGCAAAACGTATTGGAATGAAAAACAGCACATTTGAAAATCCTTCTGGACTAGATGAGGAGACTGTTAATTATTCTACAGCGTACGATATGGCTTTACTCATGAGTTATGCTATGCAAAATGATGTCTTCAAAGAAATCACAGGTACTCGAGTACACGGTTGCACTACCAAAACTGGAAATAGATATGTTTGGTCTAATAAACACAGATTAGTTCAAACAGAAGGTATTTTTACTGGAGGAAAAACTGGCTATACAAAAAGTGCTGGTAGAACCTTAATTACTACAGCTACAGATGGAGATTTAAATCTAGTAGTTGTTACGTTCAGAGCATCTAGTGATTGGAGTGATCACCGTACACTGTTTGATTATGGCTTCAGTAATTTCGATAGTTATCCTGTGATTAAGGCTCAGTCATTAAAAATAAGGAATAATTTCTATGATTACCATCCATATATTCTTGATGATATAGTAATTCCGCTTAGAAAAGGAAGTAAAAATGATATTGATGTTCAAATCCATCTAAAAAACAGTAGTAATGATTTTATAATTGGTAAGATAATAGTTTATTTAAACAATGAAATATTAATAGAGGAAAATGTATATCAAAGAGAGTCAGATATAATAAAAGAAACTTTGGTGAATTACTTTAAAAGACTATACTTATGATAAATAAAATATGGATAAGTATGATTTTAGTAGGGATAACATATTTTCTAAAATCTGATTTTACAATTATCGAAATAAGTTTACATAATACTGAATGTGAATTCCCACTACTATTCTGCAACTTCCCCCTCTTTCAGAAATCATCATTCAAAAATAGAACATTTAAATGATACAGACCCGATGATTGATAGTAAATGAACAATCAATGCTAAGCAGGATCTGTCAGACATATCACCGGTTTTTGATGTGGATGATATTTTCATCTTTTGGATGACTATCTGAATATTCATAGGAGTTAAAAGGAGATCGGA
>CAJYBF010000203.1 GCA_913064935.1 uncultured Mollicutes bacterium | reverse complement strand
TGGCCTTATGGATCAATTAGACAAAATTAATTAACTTTTGAATTAAGATAAAGAAGGGGTAACAGAAAAAGCTAATGATTTCGCAAATTTACTAAGTAGAAGAATAAAAAAAAATACAGTTAAGATTGATTTAGATACTACTGATAAGGCTTTAGAATCATTCAGAAAACTATATGATCCTTCTTATGGTGGCTTTGGAGCTTTCCCGAAATTTCCTTCTCCTCACAACTTAACTTTCTTACTTAGAAAATACAAGATTTCATCTGAGACAGAACTTCTTAGAATGGTTGAACATACTTTGAAATCAATGTATAGCGGTGGAATTTATGATCATGTAGGTTTAGGGTTTTCAAGATACTCCGTAGATAATAAATGGCTTATTCCTCACTTTGAGAAAATGCTTTATGATAACGCGCTTTTAGCTGACGCTTATCTTGAAGCATATCAAGTTACTAAGAATCCTATATATAAAAAGATTAATGAAAGTATATTTATTTTTATAGATAATGAAATGACATCGAAACAAGGGGCTTTTTACTCTGCACTAGATGCAGACAGTGAGGGAGAAGAAGGTAAGTTTTACTCTTTTTCTAGAGATGAAGTGTATAAAGTCTTGCAAGAAGAGGCGCCTAGAATTTGTACTAACTATAACGTTACTGAGTCGGGTAATTTTGAAGGCTCGAATATTTTAAATTTAATAAATACTGATTTAAATAACTACCTGGTTGATACTGAAAGGTTGAAATTATACAACTACAGAGAAAAAAGAATAAGACCGCACAGAGATGAGAAAATCTTAACTTCTTGGAATGCTATGATGATATCTGCACTTAGTAACTCCGGAAGAGTTTTTAATAAAGAAGTATATATTAAAATCGCTGAAAAAGCAGCTGACTTCATTATGAAAGAGTTAATCGATAAGAATAGGTTGTTAGCAAGATACATAGATGGTGAAAGTTTACACAGTGGCTATTTGAATGACTATGCTTATCTTATTGAAGCTTTTATCAATCTCTACGAAGCAACTTTTAAAGTAGAACACTTAAGAACGGCAATTAAGTTAAATAAAGAATCAATAGATTTATTTTATGACTTTGAGTCTGGAGGATTTTATCTGACAGGTAGAGATTCTGAAAAACTCATTTATCGACCAAAGGAATCTTTCGATGGAGCAATTCCTTCTGGTAATTCCATTACTATTAGAAATATGATTAGATTATCTAGAATTACTCGAGATGAGGAACTACTAGAATATGTGAAAAGTTCAATTGACTATTTCTCTGATGATATAAATGAATACCTAACAGGACATAGTGCCATGCTAAGTGCTACATTGATGATGCTAAATCCTTCTGAGGAAATAATAATTATTGGTGATAAAAATAATAAGGAACTTAACAAGGCTCTTGTGTATTTAAATGACTTATATGCTCCATTCACAACTATAATCTATAAAGATGAAACAAGTGAAAAATTACTACCTTATCTAAGTGAGTATGAACATGTAGGAAAGGACTTTACGATTTACATTTGTAAAAACTATGCTTGCTGTAAACCAGTAACAAACTATGAGGATTTAGAGAGTTTTTATGAGAAAGAACTTGATGACTTGTAATATCTTATAAATTAGGGCCAGTGGCCCTTTTCTATGTGATATAATTAAATAAAGGAGTGATATTTATGAAAATGATAGATTTGCATTGCGACACTATTATGGGACTTTTATTCGATAAAAAAGAGGGATTACTAAAGAAAAACAATCTTCATGTTGATTTGGAAAAACTTAAAAAATCTGATTCATTATTACAAACATTTGCTATGTTTGCACCACCAATGATGTGTGAAAAAGAAGGTGTTGAAGCAACTAATCAACATGAGTTAGTGCATGAAATGTACAATAGATTCATGCAAGAAGTTGAGATTAGCAAAGACCAAATGACTGTAGTAAAAGAATATGCTGATATTGAGAAGTTAGGAACATCTGGTAAAATTGGCGCATTACTCGCTATTGAGGGTGCTGGATCTGTTGATGGTAAAATAGAAAGAATTCAAGAATATTATGATATGGGAATCAGGTTGATTACAATCACTTGGAATTATGTTAATTCTTTGGGATTTCCGAATGTTCCAGAAGAAAATATGGAAAAAGGACTTACTGAGTTTGGGATTGAAGTAGTTCAAAAGATGAACGAACTTGGAATGATAATTGATGTATCTCATTTATCTGATGCAGGATTTTGGGATGTGGTTAAACATTCAAGTAAACCATTCGTAGCATCTCATTCAAATGCAAGAGTACTAGGACCTCATGTTAGAAATTTAACTGATGATATGATTAAGGCTGTAGCTGAGAATGGTGGAGTAACAGGTATTAATTTCTGTAGTGCATTTTTAACTGAAGACACTAAGAGTGAATTTATGTATGTGAAAGATTTGGTTAAACATATCAAGTATATTAAAGAAGTTGGTGGAATAGACTGTATCGCTCTGGGGACTGATTTTGATGGAATTGGTGGAACTCTAGAAATTGAGAATATTTCACAAATGGATAAATTGATTGATGCTTTAAAAATCGAAGGCTTTACTGAAGAAGAAATCGAGAAAATCTGGTATAAAAATGCATTAAGAGTTATGAAAGAGGTATTATAATAAGAGTACATTTTGTACTCTTTTCTTTTTAATTGATGTTAATGTATAATTAAGTTAACAGATGTACAGGAGGAAAGATAATGATAGAAAAAAAAGTAATTGGAAAGAAGATAAATGAATTAAGTGTTGGAGATTCTGATAGTTTTACAAAAACAATCACTGACAGTGATGTAAGAGCATTTGGGGAAGTGTCTGGTGACATGAATCCTGCTCATTTTGATAACGAATACGCATCAAAAACAATTTTCAAAAAGAGGATAGCTCATGGAATGTTATGTGCATCTCTTTTTTCTACGATACTTGGAACAAAATTACCAGGGTACGGAACAATTTACTTGTCACAAGAGGTTAAGTTTTTAGCACCTGTTTATTTAAATGATAAACTGACAGCGACAGCTACGGTTAAAGAGATATTAGAAAAAAACAGAGTAATTATGGAAACAATAACAGTTAATCAAGATGGCGTAATAGTTATTAAAGGGAGTGCAGTAGTAATGCCCCCTCGATAAGGAAAGGGATTATATGGAGTTAAG
>CAJYBF010000202.1 GCA_913064935.1 uncultured Mollicutes bacterium | reverse complement strand
AACATTGTCTCCTACGTTATCTGCAATAACAGCGGGGTTTCTTGGATCATCCTCTGGAATACCAGCTTCGATTTTACCTACTAAGTCAGCTCCAACATCTGCAGCTTTAGTATAAATACCTCCACCTACTCTTGCGAATAAAGCTATTGATGAAGCACCTAACCCAAATCCGGTTAGAATTTTGATTGCTTCTTCATTACCTAAGTTCAAACCATTTGTTAGTGTTACGAATATTATCACTAAGCCTAATAAACCTAACCCTACTACTGTGACTCCCATAATTGCTCCACCATTGAAGGCGATAGACAATGCTTTAGGAATACCACAGCATTCTGCAGCACTTGCCGTTCTAGAATTCGAGTTTGTTGCTGCTCTCATACCAACATAGCCTGCCAAACTACTAAATAATGCTCCGACTAGAAATGCGACTGCTGTTGGAAAATTCATTGTAAAACTCAATACAACAAATAGTACTGCTACGAATACAGTTAAAATCCTGTACTCTCTTTTTAGAAATGCCATTGCACCAGATTTGATGTGATTAGATAGTTCCACCATCTTCTCGGTACCTGGGTCTTGTTTCATAATATTACGGTAAAGAATAAACGCGTAAACTAATGCTAGCACTGCGATTATCAGACTTCCATAATACACTAAATTCATATATTTCACCCTCTCAACTAAGTCTATAATAATAACATAATATCACAAATTCTGTCATTTGCTCAACAGAATATTTTATTTTTTTGATAAAAATGAAAAGGTTTTCATAAAAAAAATTTCCTGCTTCATTATTTTCATAAACATAGAGAGATAATATGAAAAAAAACACTAATAAAATATAATGACAAAAGTGAATATTATGATATAATTAAATAGTTATGTTTGGGAGGATTACAATGAGTAAATTTCAATTAGCAATAGACGGTCCTGCGGGCGCAGGTAAATCATCTGTTAGTAAGGAAGTTGCGAAGAGACTTGGCTTAGATCATATTGATACTGGAGCTATGTACCGTGCGGTTACTTTGCAAGGACTAAGATTGGGAATTGATTTTAAAACTGAAACCGATTTTACTTATGTTGAAGATATCGATATTGACTATAAAAACAACTCTATTTATCTAAATGGTGAATGTGTCGATAAAGAAATAAGAACTTCACTAGTAGCTAATAATGTTTCGGTAGTCGCCAAGCAGAAAATTGTTCGAGACAAAATGGTTTTTATTCAAAAACAAATTGCAGAAAATAGTAATATAGTAATGGATGGACGGGACATAGGTTACAATGTACTACCAAATGCTGATCTAAAAATCTTCTTGAATGCCTCACTAGAGATTCGAGCAAAAAGAAGATTGAAAGATATTCAAGCCACAGGAATTGACATTGAATTGTCTGAGTTAATGAAGCAAATTCAAGAACGTGATGAAAAAGATTCAACTAGAAAGATAAACCCGTTAAAGAAAGCTGAAGACGCAATAGAATTAGACACAACAAATATGAATGTTGAACAATCAGTAGAAGCGATAATTTCGTTAACTAGAAAGAGGGACAGGTAATATGGATTATGATTTTAAAAATATTAAAGTTGGAGAAATAGTGGAAGGGATAGTAATTCAAGTTAATGACAATGAAATATTGTTAGATTTGAACTATGTTCTTGAAGGGACTATTTATATCAACGAATTTACTCAAGAGAAAGTTGATTCTTTCCATGATATCATCGCTGAAGGTGATGTTGTAACAGCTCTAGTTAAGAAAATCGATGACGAAAGAGGTACTGTTCTTTTATCTAGAATGGGAATTCTTAAGGATGAAACTTACCTCAAAATTAAAGAACTATTTAAAGCTGGAACACCAATTGAAGCAGTTGTAGATTCACCAGTGAACAAAGGCTTGATTCTTATATATAAAGGATTCGAAATGTTCATTCATGAGTCACAAGTTGCATTAGAACAAGTAGAACTATCTGAGTTTGTTGGAAAGAACATTACAGTTCTAATCAGTGATATGGATGATTCAAAACAAAAAATTAAGGTATCAAGAAAACAATTATTAATCAAAGCCGAAAGACAACAACGTAAAGAAGAATTCGAAAGTCTTACAGTTGGAGATGTTATTAAAGGTGAAATCACTGACATCAAACCTTTTGGAGCAATAGTTAAATTTGGAAACAATCAAGGTCTTTTACCGATAGGTCAAGTTGCACATCATCGCATCAATAAAGTTGAAGATGAATTAAAACTTGGTGAAATAGTTGAAGTAAAAGTAATTGAAAAGACTATGAAGAACAATAGAAGCAGAATTTCTTTATCTAGAAAAGCAATTTTACCAACTCCATTCGCTAAATATGCTGGTGAGTTTGGTAAAGGTTCAACTGTTAAAGGTAAAGTTATTAACAAGTTACCGTTTGGTATAATTGTTGAGTTAGCTAACAATGTTTCTGGATTATTACATAACAGTGAAATTAGTTGGAATCCAAATGACAATTTTGCTGCAAGTGTAGTACACGGAGATGAAATTGAAGTTCATATCTTGAACATTGATTTGAAAAAAGAAAGAATTGCTTTAAGTAAGAAATATCTTGAAAACAATCCATGGGGTAAAGTTACAGCAAAACGTGGAGACGTTCTTACAGGAATTATTAGCCAATTACAAGTTGGTAAAGGATTCACTGTTTCAGTTCAAGGTGTAGATGCGTTTTTACCTGCTGAAGAGATTACAGATGAAAAAATCGGTAAATTAGACGACATTTATACAATAGGTGAAGAAGTTGAAGTTAAAATTATAGAACTATATAGAGATAGTTGGCAGATGAAAGTAAGTGTAAAAGAAGTACAAAATGAAAGACAAAGAAAAGAATTTGATAAATACATCAAAACACAAGAAACTAGAAATGTAACAATTGGAGACTTGTTCAAAGATGTTTTAGAGAAGAAAAAAAAATAGTATTGAGGGTGATTATATGTTACCTGTCGTAGCAGTAGTTGGAAGACCTAATGTAGGTAAGTCTACTTTATTTAATCGTTTAGTAGGTGAAAGATTGTCTATAACAGATGATCAACCGGGAGTTACTCGTGATAGAATATATGCTAAAGCTGAGTGGCTAGGTAGAGAATTCAATTTAATTGACACAGGAGGCATCGAGATTAAAGATGCTCCTTTTCTTCTAGAAATAAAGCAACAAGCTGAAT
>CAJYBF010000201.1 GCA_913064935.1 uncultured Mollicutes bacterium | reverse complement strand
TATATTATTGTATATATTGAATTATTAATATTTAATCACATAATCTTTATCATTATTTACCTATCCACTCGTTAATCTCTTGTTACCCTCTCCATTATATGCGCTATCTGGCAGATGACTCTTCCAGTTGTTTTTTTTTTGTTAAGTCCTGCTTCGTTGTGTTCAGATTTTTAATTAACTCGAATGCTCTTGCATTTAATGTTAAAGATTGCATCTGTTTTATTTATGATATAATTATTTCTAGAGGTGATGGGTAATGAAGAGATTCCAAATGACTGCAGCAGTGTTCTTGTTACTAGTTGAGGATAATAAGGTCTTACTATCAAAGCGAAAAAATACAGGATATATGGATGAATACTATAGTCTTGTAGCAGGACATTTAGATGGTGGAGAAACTGTTAAAGAAGGAATGATAAGAGAAGCCAATGAAGAAATTAATATATTAATAAAGGAAGAAGATCTAGATGTTTCTCTTGTGATGCATAGATTTAGTGACGATGAAAGAATCGATTTCTTCCTAACGACTAAAAAATATGATAATACTATTATCAATAATGAACCAGATAAATGCAATCGATTAGACTGGTTTGATTTGGTTAAACTTCCGGAAAATCTGGTTCCTAATGTGAGAA
This sequence comes from uncultured Mollicutes bacterium, assembly GCA_913064935.1. Taxonomy (GTDB): domain Bacteria; phylum Bacillota_I; class Bacilli_A; order MAG-NZ; family MAG-NZ; genus Zrk6. Next base: position 2,567 of record CAJYBF010000201.1, on the reverse strand, counting down.
AGGCAATTGCGAATTATTTAAACGGTGTAGCTTTTGATGAGTTTGACGTGAGGGATTGATTTCTATAGATATTACGATTTCAAGAACAAGAAAAAAATTGAAGTTAAATTATCTGTTATGTCTCTTTTATGGATTCAGTAATGGAGATTGAGCGATGTAGCAATGCTAATATAATATGTATTAACTTAAAAAAAGAGCGATTACAAACTATATAAATGAAATCAATAACTTTTCTCGCCGACAACTATATATTTGGTGTTATCATTTATAAACGTTCAAAAAAGGTATATGTTCTTAGATACTCTGAAGAAAGAAAGCTATGGAATATAGAGTTCTTTTTTTTACACAATAAGCATATATTAGTTTAATGTGAAAAAAGATGAGCCTAATTCATTATCAAAAAGATGCATCTTTTTTTTTTATGAACACAACTGGGTTGGTTTCTCATTTGATATAGTAGGTATAAACAACCTGTTCTTTGACAACAAAATCTTAGTATAAATTTACCTATATACCCGTTCAACTCCTGTTACCCGCACCATTCTATGCGCTAACTGGAAGAGAAATCTTCCAGTTTTTTGTTTTCGTGGGTAGGACACTCTTCAGTCGCCCCATTGAGACTTACGAGGACTAAACAGATTGTTTAGTCTTTTTTTTGTGTTTAGGGTAGATTATAAAGTGACCCCCGTTTAGTGGACACTTAAAAAAAAGAGATAAACACCTTTATACTATAATGATGGTATGGAGGTGTTTTTACTATGGCTAGGAAAGGACAAAAATTTAAGAAGTATGATATCGACTTAAGACTTCAAATAGTGCATGAAAAGATTAACGAGATGAGGAGTTATAAGTATTTAGCTAGGAAATACGGGATGAGTTGGAAAACAATAGAAACATGGGTTCGAATCTTCAAAAGAGATGGGGCATTAGATGTAAGAAAGAAAGGTAGACCTAATGAAGATAGTATTGCGGATTGCAAAGAGAAATATGAAATCCTAAAAAAGTTCCAGGAATTCTTAAAGGAGGTAGATCAAGAGAAAAAATAGCGTTTATTGATCGATATCGGCTTAAATATAGAATCAAAATAATGTGTGAAGTATTAGAAATAAGAATATCAACATATTACAAGTATCGAGATACAATAGATCGTGATTATAATGACTACATTCTCATAAAACATGTATTTGATCAAAATAGCAAAGTATATGGGTATCGAAGAATAACAACTTATTTAAGAGAAGAGTACGGGTGGGTAGTAAACTCAAAAAAGGTTGCGAGAATCATGAGAAAGTATGGAGTACAGGCGGAGTATCACAAGAAAATCAAAGTGAATTACACAAAGAGATACTTCGAGGAGCAAGAAAGGGAGGATTTATTGAGACGTGATTTTAAGCAAAAAGGATGGGTAACCGATATAACTTATTTACAACTCATGAGAAATGGGAAGAAAGCATTCTTAAGTACTATATTGGATTTAGAAACACGCGATTGGATAACGTATAAAATTAGTTATCGAAATGATAATAAGATAGTTATTGACACATTAAAAGAGGCAATAAGTAAAACAAAAGATCCAAATGGACTTGTACTCCATTCAGATCAAGGTTTTGAGTATCTTTCAACTGAATGTAAAACCATCTGCGAATCTAATGGCATAAACATTTCTCACTCAAGAAAAGGGAATCCTTTAGATAACGCAGTTATAGAGAGTTTTCACTCTATATTAAAGAAAGAAACTCTCTATAATAATTCTATCACATCTGTGAATCAATACATACAGATAGTCCATGACTGGACGATTTTCTATAATAGCACTAGAATACGACTCCAAAAAAAGTAGACTTCTTTTTTTGAGTTGTCTACTTTTCGGGTTTCACTTCAATTCCTTGATTCTTTTTTTATTAGTTTATATAGTTCTTTGATTCTTTCTATCTCGATATTGGTTGTTTCCTTACTTGAATAACAAGTATCCTCATATATGCATATGATTTCATCTGTGACTACCGTATTTGTTTCAGCTCTAATCATTAATTCTCTAATAGTTTCATTTCTTTTTGATAACTTATACTGCCTAAGAATTCTTCGTTTTATCTTTTTCCATACTCTTAATACCTTTTCCTCGTTCGTAAGTTTAACTCGAACGAATGCAAAATATATGACTCCTAAAAGTGGTACCATAAGTAATAAATAAATAGGGTAACTCTCAAAAACCGTTGGTTGTGTTTCCTCTTCATCAACTTTAGGATGAAGAACTATCGGTTCGGTTGGTTCTAAACTTTCAGATGGTTCAGCTGACAGATGTACGTAATAGCTTCTTGTAGGTTCAAATTCTAGCCACCCATATTTTTGGAACCTTACTTCTACCCAAGCGTGAGATTTATTCTTTGAAATGTAGTATGTGTTGGTCTCGTTTTCAGGATTCACCGTTTCATCAACATCTGGATCTAAGTTATATCGTTCATCATAATCTGCATGCGCAATAACATATCCAACAACATATCTAGCTGGTATATCAATTGACCTCAACATTAATACCATGCTTGATGCGTAATGAGTACAGAATCCTT
>CAJYBF010000200.1 GCA_913064935.1 uncultured Mollicutes bacterium | reverse complement strand
ATAGTAGGGATAAAATATTTTCTTATTAGTGGTGAAGCTCAAGCACTAACCAATTTAGTAATTAACTTTCCAGTAAGTTTTTTCTATACAATGCTTCCGGTCATGATGACGCTTATATTTTGGAGTGGATTCATAAAAGTAGAAGCTGATGCTGGGTTAATTGACAAGTTCAGTACAAAAATAAGATGGATCATGGTAAGACTATTCCCTGAATTACCAAAGGATAGTATGGCACATCAATACATAAGTGCGAACTTTCTAGCTAACATTTTAGGTCTTGGTAGTGTCGCTACACCTCTAGGTTTAAAAGCATTTGAAGAAATGCAGAAGATAAATAAATCTGATGTTGCGTCGAATTCCATGATCACTTTTCTATTAATTAATACAAGTGGACTTACCATTATTCCGACCACAATTCTTGCATTAAGAGGGAACTATAATCCATTAATGAATGCTGCGCTGAGTGTCTATATTTTATTGGCAACGACTATAACTACAGCTTCAGCAATAATTCTTAATAAAGTGGTTCAAAGATTATGAACATAAGTTATTATGTTTTGCCAATCTATATTTTAATACGTATGTTGTTTACACTTAAAAAAGTAAATGCATTTGATAGTTTTGTAGAAGGATGTAAAGATGGTATCAAACTAATTCTGAAGATTTTTCCTATTTATATAGCGATGTTATTTGCAGTTAAGATTTTCGTGGGTTCAAACTTACTACAAGATGTGTTCGAATATCTTAGAATTACCGTAATTAACAGTGATTTAGTTTTACAAGGTGTAATGAGACCTATATCTGGATCTGCATCTTTAAGTGTAATGACAAATATTTTTGACAAATATGGTGTAGATTCTGTAATTGGGTTAGCAAGTTCAGTAATTCAAGGGAGCACAGACACTACCATATTTGTGATTACTCTTTACTTTGGTTCGGTAGGAGTAACCAAATACCGGTATGCATTGAAACTAGGTCTTTTAGTTGATTTAATCGGATTTATTGTTAGTTTGTTAATCGTTTATTTTATTATGGTATAATAAGGCGAAATAAACTACAAGGAGGACATATGGAAAGAATTCAAAAAGTTATTGCTAACAGTGGAGTAGCCTCTAGAAGAAAAGCAGAAGAAATGATATTAGCAGGAAGAGTAAAATTAAATGGAGAGGTAGTAACTGAGTTAGGGGTGAAAGTTACTAAAAAAGACATTATCAAAGTCGATAACAAGGAAATATCTAGTGAAGAAAATGTCTACTTCATTCTTAATAAACCAAGTGGTTTTTTATCGAGTGTGTCTGATGATAAAGGTAGAAAAGTTGTTGTTGAGCTTATAGATACAAAGAAAAGAATCTTCCCTGTTGGAAGACTTGATTATAATACTACAGGAGTTATTATATTAACCAATGATGGTGATTTAACAAATCAATTAATTCACCCAAAACACCATGTTGAGAAAGAATACGTTGCGACAATTGATGGTATTTTTACTTCTAAGCATAGAAAAATCTTCGCAAAAGGTGTTGATATAGGAGATTATGTTACCGCACCTTGTGAATCCAAATTAATAAAAATGGAAAAGAAAAGTACAAGTTCTATGGTGAGTCTTGTGATTTCTGAGGGAAAGAAACATCAATGCAAGAGAATGTTTGAAGCAGTAGGACTTAAAGTTAAAAAACTTAAACGTGTAAGATTCGGAAATGTTACAGATAAAGGATTGAGACTTGGGGAATATCGATTGATGAAGCCGCATGAGATTAAAGTTATAAGAGACCTAAGTAAATAACAAATATAAATACCTTTTTTATGGGTATTTTTTTTTGTAAATTTAGTGCGGACAAAAAAAAGCACTCTAGACTGACTAGAGTGCTTAATATATTAGAATATTCCGTTACCAAACATTGTTGCAAATACTAAAGATACGATAGTCATTAATTTAATTAATATATTTAATGATGGTCCAGCGGTATCCTTGAAAGGATCACCTACTGTATCTCCAGTAACACTTGCTTGATGTGCTGTCGAACCTTTTTCTCCATTTTTTTCAATTTCCTTTTTTGCATTATCCCAAGCACCACCTGCATTTGACATGAATATCGCAAGCATAATACCTGTACCTAACGTTCCACCTAATAATCCACCTAATGCTTCAGCACCTAAAGTGAAACCTACTAGTAATGGAATAACTATTGCTAATAGACCTGGTAGAATCATTTCTTTTAATGCAGCTTGAGTTGAGATATCAACGCATTTAGCATAATCTGGTTGAGATGTTCCTAACATTATTCCTGGATCAGCTTTGAATTGTCTTCTTACTTCATCAATCATTTTATTAGCAGCTTTTCCTACACTACTGATAGTCATTGAAGAGAATAAGAATGGAAGCATTGAACCGATTAATAATCCTGCGGTAACTTGAGGAACATTTAATCTGATATCACCAATTCCACTTGCTTCGATGAATGATACGAATAATGCTAATGAAGTTAATGCAGCAGAACCAATAGCGAAACCTTTACCAATTGCTGCGGTAGTATTTCCAACAGCATCTAATTGATCTGTTATATCTCTTACTTTTGGATCCATACTAGCCATTTGAGCAATACCACCAGCATTATCTGCAATTGGTCCATAAGCATCTATTGCGATAGTCATACCAGAAGTTGATAACATACCTACTGCTGCTAAAGCAATACCGTATAACCCTGCAAATTGGAATGCTAATATAATCCCTATTGCTAAAACTATCGTTGGAATAGCAGTTGACTGCATTCCAATTGCATTTCCAGCAATTATGTTAGTAGCATGACCCGTCTTTGATTGGTCAGCTATAAGTTTAACTGATTTGTGACTAGAAGAAGTATAAATTTCAGTCACTTTTCCTATTATTGTACCTACACCTAATCCAACTACGATTGCGAAGAAAGGATTATAGCTTCCAAAGAATTCTTTTGATATAAAGAATGCAGGAATTACTACTAAAAGTGCACTTATGTATGTTCCTAATTACAAAGCTTTGTGATGACTTTTACCCTCTTTACCTTTTACAAATCTAAATCCAATTATTGAAGCCAAAATAACGATCCCTGCTAGTAATATAGGGAATGTGATTGCTTAAGTAACATATTTACCATTCATATATGTAATAAATAATGTTAACGCTAAGATAATTGATCATACTTATGATTCAAATAAATCTGTATCATTACCAACTACA
>CAJYBF010000199.1 GCA_913064935.1 uncultured Mollicutes bacterium | reverse complement strand
AAATGGAAAGTCCTCTTTAAACGGAGGTCATATTAACATACAACAGAATTTATATTTCTGTCGAAATGGTAGACAGGGTTATCCAATTTTATTATTCAATTGACCGAAAAAATTGGCAGCCAATAGGACCTAAGATTGAAAGCGAAGCTCTGTCTGATGAGATGGCTGACCCTATGGGATTCACAGGTATGTTTGTTGGTGTAGCTTGTCAGGACCTATCAGGAAGGAGAAAACATGCCGATTTTGATTACTTTTTATATGAGGAAAGAAAATAATAATTTCTTACCGGATAGATTGCTGCAAGTACCTTTTAAACAATAATTCTTGACGAAATTACGAAAGTATTATATTATGTAATTATTATAATACTTAATTAAAGTAATGAAAAAACAAACCTCACACAAAAGATATCTTAGATTACAAAAATATGTCAAATTTACAGAAGCTCCAATTGGAAATAAAGAGGAAGTTAACACCATTTTAAGCAAGAGCTCTTTTGCTAGTTTTCTACCGACATCTCTTTCCCCTAAAACCTTAAACGAAGTAGTCGATTTTACTAGTGAGCATAAAAAGGTTGTACTCAAGCCTGTGTGGGGCTGCCAAGGAGTTGGAATACTAATTATAGAGAAAAAAAACGAAGCATATATAATACACAAAGATGAAGCGAGTTTTCCCTCTACTTCATTATTAGTCTATCTTGCTGATGTGAATATTGATGAATATATTCTACAACAATTTGTCGTCTCAGAGACTACTAATGGTCTACCAGTTGATTTTAGGATTCATACTCAAAAGGACAGTGAGGGAAAATTCGTTCTCACGAAAGTCTACCCAAGAATTGCAAGTGTTAAAAATAAAGTTACGAACTACAGCCAAGGCGGAACTACTGTAGACATCCAGTCCTACCTAGAACCCAAGTACAAAGAAGATTGGAAAGTTGTCTTACAGTCTATGAAGGTGTTCGCATTACAACTATCTGAGTTCCTAGATGAGAAATATCACCAAAGTCTGAACGAGTTAGGTATAGATATAGGTTTGACTGAGGATCGTAAGATTTATCTATATGAGGTGAATTGGCGACCTGGCGTACCTATAATTTTTAATGGCGAGTTAAATCACGCGAAAAGCTTACTAAGTTACTGTAAGTATAGAAGTAAGAGTTTGTCATAATTTGAACTATTCAGTTAAGTAAGTAATACCCCAAGCTTTCCTTAATGAATCCATGAAAGTCATTATTTCTATGGTTTTTGATGGAGGCATAATATTACTTTCTACTAATGATTTATCTAGGCACTCTAGAACGTGAATAGTTTGATACTCAAGGCCATTAACTAAAAATGGATTGCTAATCACTTTCACTATTTTCTTATCTTTTATAACTACTGCATACTGATTTGCCCAAAAGTCATTTATCAGCATATAACCAGTAGTTCCATATATATATCCAAAATTAAGTCCTTGTTTATCAAAACCAGAAGTTAAAGTGGCTGATAGTTTTTCGAAATCGAGTTCGATTTTATTGCTTTGATCTACTTTGGTTGGAGCTAACTCAGCACTTGATTTGATAGTTTTGTAGTTTAGTCCAATCATCATATCTGTAAATGTTATAGGATAAATTCCTACATCTAATAATGCTCCACCACCAAGTTCTTTATTATAAAGTCTACTAGTTTCATCATACGGTTTATCGATAGAGAACTCTAGATCTACCTTAGTAATCTTTCCAATTAAACCTTCATCAATTAATTCCCTTACTTCTAACAATGTTGGATTGAATCTAGACCAAAGTGCTTCCATAACAAAGAGATTCTTTCTCTTAGCTATTTCAAATATATGCTTAGCTTCATTAGCGTTTAGTGTGAATGATTTCTCACAAAGGATATGTTTGTTGCTTTCTAAAGCATTTATCATATCTTTGTAGTGAGAACTCATTGGTGTAGCTATATAAACTATATCTACTAGCTTATCCTCGAATAGTTCTTTATATGAACCATAAGCTACATCAGCGTCAAACGTACGCTTAAATTTATTTGCCTTATCAGTAGATCTTGACCCTACTGCGTATAGATTTGCGTTTGGTACTGCGACTAACGATTTTGCATAAGCATGAGCTATTGCGCCTAAGCCAATTATTCCTATGTTATAGATTTTCAAAATGACCACTTCCTTTTTTTAATTATAACACGATGTTATGTTGTAAAAATATAGTTTCTTAGATTATTAGTAAGGTTAATATTCCTACTTTTGAGTACCCCATATGAATAGCAAATTATGATATAATATATATAATAAATTAAGCTAAGGAGTACTTATGGAACCTAAAAGAAGAATACTTGAATTAGTAGAAATTATCGAAAAATATAATAAGGAATATTATACTTTGGATACTCCTAGTGTTAGTGACAGGCAGTATGACAGGTTGATCGGTGAATTGACTGAACTTGAAAATAAACATCCTGAACTTAAAGTGAAAAACTCTCCAACTGATAGAGTAGGTGGAGTTGTTTCTAGTGGATTTAAGAAGGTTAACCATTCAGCTCCGATGTTATCTTTATCAAATGCTTTTAATGAAGATGATTTAAAGAGTTTTGATGAAAGAATTTATAAAGATATAGTGTTTAAGAATAGTTATGTTACTGAACTTAAAATAGATGGTATTGCTGTATCATTGGTATATGTTAAGGGAGAGTTTGTTTCAGCTGCTACTAGAGGAGATGGAGTTATTGGTGAAGATATCACTAATAATGTTAAAACTATTAAATCTGTACCAATGACTTTAAGTGAACCGGTTGATATTATTGTTCGCGGTGAAATATTTATGGGTAATGACTCGTTTAAAAGAGCTAATTTAAGTAAGGAAGCTAACGGAGAACAGTTATTTGCTAATCCAAGAAATGCCGCTGCTGGAAGCATGCGACAATTAGATAGTAATGTTGTAGCGAAAAGAAATCTAGATACTTTCATTTATCAGATTGTTAATCCTGAAAGTTATGAGTTAGCAAATCATTCAGATGGACTAAAGTATTTGAAGAAATTAGGTTTTAAGATAAATGAAGAATATATGATTCATGAAAATATTGAAGGTGTCAATTCTTATGTAATTGAATGGTCTAGTAAAAGAGATTATTTACCGTATGAGCTGGCTGGTCTTGTTAGCTATGAAGAAGTACATAGATATTACTTGCAATTATGAAGAAAGCATAGTGCTACTAAAAGGGCGATTGCATATATGTTGCTAGCACAACAAGTTGTA
>CAJYBF010000198.1 GCA_913064935.1 uncultured Mollicutes bacterium | reverse complement strand
ATTAATCCGACCGAAAAATGGAATGTAGATGGCGAGCTTGATGCCGATATTATTTAAGAGTACACTAATAAGATTATGGGTTGCTGTGTTAAAGACCTTGTTGAACTTGTTATCTATTCCATGTTATTTGAGGAGGAAAAGCTTAATAAGCTTCTATTGATTGGAAAGAGCAATAAAGGGAAAACTGCATTAATGAAGCTACTTGCATTTGTCGAGATGTCTGCAAAGGACTTTGTAAAAATAGTTTCTCGTGGTGCAAAATGGTCAAAATCAGAATCTGATAATTTAATGAGTTCTGGGTTACTACTAGCAGACGATATCTCACATGATCTGCCACTCGATATAAAAAATATCACTGATAAAATTAATTTGGATGTGATGTACATGGGACCTATTGAACATCCGTGTAAGTTCCTAGTCATGACTTCAACCCATGATAGTGTTGCAACAACAGTTAATGACGAGCTAAAAAACCGCGTCTTATGCATGAAAATCAAAGGTGGGTTTACCTTTAACGACAGCAAGCTGCGATCTAATGATCCACTTAGATACCGCGAACATACAGAGCGATATATTAAGCAACTGGTATTAAAAACGCTACAAGAGGAGGCAACCCCAGACGCACTACGTAAACTACAAAAGAAATATGCTTTACCGGATCATAATGAACGGGATGAAATTCTTGAAGATATTGAAATCAAACTGATGGATACACTAAGACCTGATAGTGGATTTTTAATACTTGATATCTATAAACACAAAGGTGATATTTATATCAAACGCCGTAATAGTATTAGAAAAAAGATTTTTGAACTAGTCCAAGATGGCTTTGAAGGACATCGTGTTGATGTAACCAAAGAAGTTACATTGTTAATTGATAAGTATGTTAGTAAGAAAAGAGACACTATTTGGGTAAATAAGAAGCCAGAAAGTTACTACAAGATTCTAGTCAAGAAGAAGAAGAAATAGTTGTAAATAGTTAAAAACATCCGTCTTGTTTTAACTCTCAAGTATCTAGATATCACAACAGAACTTTATCTTACAAAGATCTAGTCAGAAATTGTTGACTAGAGAAGGACAGATTGACTATTGTTTTGACTATGTATTTAATTCCTTTTTACAGTAGTTAGAAGCTATTCCTAGTCAACTAGTCAATAATAATTAATAAAAATATAATTCTTGTAGTCAAAAAAAGTATCTTGTGTGTATAAGTTTGCTACTTTTCGTTGACTATATGACTAGAAGAGGTTGATTATAACCACGGGTCCTTCTGGTAGTTTTTAATTTAGCGGGGGTCGGCTTAGCTGCAGGTACTTACTCTTTGTCAGGAAGTTTTTCAGATAAACCGAGTAAGTGATTATGATTATCAAAAATATTTTATCAAGTTGTTTTCTTTGTCTCAGTTTTGACCAGCATACTAAATTTGCTTATAGAAGAGAGAACAGGTCTCTTTAAGAGCATCCCTGTTGCAACCAGATTCAATACATGAAATGTATTGAATAGTAGGTGTATTTATAATATTTAGTGTTTAATCAGGTTGAGTTTATCTAATTTTGGTAAACTTGCCACTTTATATATATGTTTATCGCTAGGCAGTCTAATGGCTTAGACGTTCGCAGTCATGAGTATTTATCAAAAATACAGTTATCGCGAAAAAATCTGGTTCGAATCCAGACCTAGTGACCATTCTGAAAAATTGGAAAAAATTGCATACTTCTTACTATAAAGAATTTACAGACCTTATCGGACCTTCCGTACATAACCTTAATACAATATGCGTTGGCTTAGAACAGATAGAAAACAATAATTATAAAAAACCTGAAACTTTAACTATTAGCTGGAAATCACAAGATCCTATTACTGACGCGAGTCGTGCAAGACGTTACGCTATTAATCTTTTTTTAATTGCAGCTATTGATGCTATAGAAAACTATATTTCATCTATTTGTTCAGTAGAACAATTTATTTCTAGTAAAGTTGTATATAAAGTTGAAAATGCTGTTGGTATACGGGAACAAGTCAAAGAACTATTTGTGGAGGTAAAAGGAAATTCCTCGATTAAACCATACTGGGTGCCTTCTATCAGACTACTTATCGCATGGCGTAATATTATTGTTCACAAAAGTAAAGCAAAAGTAGTTTTGGAAATAGCAGATAAAAAAGCTTTAGAATGTGCTTCTAAAGAAATTTATAAATTACATAGTAAAACAAATATTTATAGAACACTTATTCGCTTTGAAGCTAAAGAACAACCAACATTGAAAGACTTTTCAACACTTTTTACTATTTTATTGAAAGCTTTTAAAACATTTGATGAAGTAGTTTCTGATGCAATTTCAGCAAAAACAGTCAAGGAACTGATAAAGGACAACCTTAGAGAAAGTGCTCTTAGTGACTTTGATGAAACAAAACCTAATGATATGGATAAATTAAAAAAGTATTGTAGTTCTAAATCTATAAAATATGATAATGAAATTACTTATAATGATTTAAAAAAAAAGATAGTTGAAAAATCTACAGAAGCAAAGTTTAACAAGTTAATTGCGAATAGATTGGACCCAATAAAAAGAATAAGACACTTTTGCGTATCAAACTCTATACCATATTATAATGATATTGTGTTAAAAGAGGTGCTGGCTCTTTAGTTGTTAAAAATACATATGGGTACAAGCTTGTAAAATCATTAGTGAAGCTGCCGCTATATTCATACCCTATTAATTAAGATAAAGATAATATTGCTAAACTAATATTAATAAATTTTTTCAGAGAGCATTAATGATAACAAATGAACTAAAAAGCCAAGTAGATAAAATATGGGAAACATTCTGGACTGGAGGGATTTCAAACCCTTTAACTGTGGTTGAGCAATTTACCTTTTTGATTTTTATTAAAAGTCTTGATACGGCACAGGTTAAAATCGATAAGAAGAAAAAACTCTCTCCTAATATCAAAGATATATTTTCAAGTGAACAAAACCATTTGAGATGGGAACATGTTTCAGGTTTATCTGCTGAAAGTATGTTTACTGTTTTTCAAAATGAGATGTTCCCTTTTATCAAAAATCTTTCAGGTGAACAATCTGCTTTTGCTAACTATATGAAAGATGCTAGCTTTTTAATACCGACAGCTAAGCTACTTCAAAAATTACTGTAGATGTCATGTACCTTATACATGGAGTACTAAGCGTTCACAATAGACTTTGATTACTACCCGATGACTAACATTTCACAACAAGTTACACAATGATAGTTTATAA
>CAJYBF010000197.1 GCA_913064935.1 uncultured Mollicutes bacterium | reverse complement strand
TTCCGATCTGACTGGACGTGGGATTTATGAGGAATATGATTATGCTATTAATATGCGGATTGGTACTTTTTACGGATTGTACTAGTAAGAGAGTTCTTTGTGATGATGAGAAATAAGATGATATAAATTAGATGGAACAAATGTATTTTATAGAGTCGTAAGAGATAATGATAAATGGAAAGTCACTGAATTAAAAAGTAAAGTTGGAAAGAGAATGGATAATAAACTACTTTGGTATATGTAAATTACTTATGATTGAAAATCTGTTGTTGTTCTTGTTCCAACATTTATAAATGTAGTACAGTAATCTATAACTCCATTGAACAAGCTTTCTTATGTCAGTAATATGAAAAGATGATACTTTTATTTATAAAAAGTTTCATCTTTTTTTGTATTATGTAAGTATAGTTAATATTCTAGTGAAAACTAGTTTATTAATTATGCTTATTTTTTTATAATAAGAGAGTAATTGGTTAACGGGCTCTTTTTTGGGTTTATACATCCGACATAAAAACTGTTAACCATCTCTTATTATCAAGCATTCGCTTAAGCAGGTTGAGCTTGTACGTTCGAATAACCAACAAAAATGAATGGAGAATGAGTAAGGTGGTATCAATTACGAAATAAATTATAGGAGGCGAAAATGTATAGTGTAGGAATTGATGTGTCAAAAGGAGTAAGTAAAGTATGTATGATAAGTCACTATGGTGAGGTGATTTATGAACCATTTGATGTGAAGCACACAGTAGATGATTTAGAAAAATTAGTAGAAAAGATTAAGAGTTATAAAGAAGTGAAAGTAGTGTTGGAAGCAACGGGTAGATATAGTTTACCACTGATGAACTATCTATTAACTAATGATGTTTTTGTATCACGTGAAAATCCATTAACGATTAAGAAATTTAGTGATTTGAGTATTAGGAAAGGGAAAACGGATAAGAAAGATGCATTAAAACTAGCTCAGTATGGAATAGTTAATTGGAGTAAATTGAAGTTGTATGAATACACTGAAGATGTATTTTTAGAGTTAAGATCGTTATCTAGGCAGTATTATAATTACATTAAGATGAAAATTAAGGCTAAGCAAAACTTTGATGGATTTATTGATAAAGTAATGCCAGATATAAAGAACCTACTAACGGAAGATATAAAGAACCTACTAACGGAAGAAAAACTGAGGGATTTCGTTGACTATTTTTGGCATTGTGACAACATTACGAAGTTATCATCTAAGCAACTCGCTAGAAAATACAACACATGGGCAAAGAAAAAGGGATACCATCAATCAGATGATAAAGCTAATAAAATTTACGAACTAGCTCTAAATAGTATCCCAAGTCTTGATTCTAACTACCGATCTACCAAATTGTTAGTTAGAGAATCAATTAAAACAATCACGAAGGTAGAAATATCGTGTGTGTTAATTTTAACACAAATGGAGAAGTTAGCAAGTGAATTACCAGAGTACAAGATGCTGATTGAGATGAAAGGCATCGGAGTAAAGCTAGCGGTAAGATTGATCGCCGAGATTGGAGATGTAAGAAATATATACTCCAAAAAAGCGCTGATTGCGTTAGCAGGACTTGATGCACCACCATTCGAATCTGGGCGATTTGTAGGGACGAATAGGCACATATCAAAACGCGGAAACAAGTATATTAGAAAAACAGGTTATGAAATTATGAAAAGTTACAAAACACATAAACCAGATGACGATGTTTACAGATACTTAATCATGAAAGAACTAGAGGGAATGCCAAAGAAAAAAGCAAAGATAGCAGCATTGAACAAGTTTTTAAGAAGATACTACGCTAAGGTATCTGAACTATACATATAGACTAAAGTAAATAATTATCAACAAAACACTCACTTAAATGATGAGCGTTTTGTAGTTTGATTAGTTTATGTAAAAATAATTATATAATTTTAGTATTTACTATTGAATTTTGTTAGCAGGTTTTTATGTTATATAGAAAGCTTCAACTCTTTTTTTGAATTTTTTGATTAATAATCCTAGTATCGGTCCTACTAACAGTGCCGAGAGTATAGTACCTTCCCTTACAATGACTATCTCTGGTAAGAAAACAAGTCCTAAAATCAACGCTGATGAAGCCGTGATGATATCATGTATGAATTTAACTTTACCAAAATCGAGGTTAAATCTTATAGAGATAGATCTAATAAATCCTTCTGCAGTAGAGTCGACAATATGTGGAACAATAACAAAGAATAGTCCAATCGCTATCAAGCTAATACTTGTAAACTGAAGTAACAGTCTGTACACATATAAATTAGGACTTTCAAAGCTTAACAAGTTACTTGTTAAGTCAATAAATGTTCCAAACAACATTCCGAAGACTATTTGTAGTAAATATCTCATCTTGAATTGTTTACCTAAAATGAAAATTTGACTTCCAACATACACAAAATGTGTTAAAACAGTGGCTACTCCAAAAGACACTCCCCAAATGAACCCAAGTGCATACGGCAAGGCACTTACTGCGGATAGGCCTAGATTGCTTTTAGCTGAGAATGATACTCCTAGAGCCAAAACAAATAAACCAAACAAATATACCAACATCTTTTTCATCTCATTACCTCATATACTAACAATTTTAACACAAAAAGCCTCGGGATTTTCCCTAGAGGCCTTTTTGTGTGTTGTTCAGATAGATAATGATGGTGATATAAAGATTTATAGATTATCTATTAATCAATGTGAGCATCTCTCGTTAGAGTAATAGCGCCGGCGTTTACTTGTACGCCAATAGGGCATCAGTTACTCCCATAAAATAGCCTGAATCATCGTTTGTCCTCGACTAAGAATAATTTAACTAGTTGCTATACTTAATTAAATTTGGACTTACTTTAATACATCTTACTTTATGTTTTGAAATATTATAATAATCTACTCAGACGCACCAACTTGTGTTGATCCGTCAATATTAATCAATAAAGAATTTCTGCGGAATACATGCCACAACTCATCAACTCTATAAACAGGTTTAATTCCTTAAAAATTAGAAGAGTTCTCTCCTATGACAAAACTGGATTTTCACCCGCATTTTTTCTTGTATTATATTTTAGCATTTTCTACTATAAGTACAAGTCACTTCTACTTAATTTCATTAAATATAGCTCCTCAAAGCAAAAACACAAAGGTATGAGTTAAGTGATCGCTTAATTACACACTACTTTATGTGTCTAAGCATCGGTTTTCATCACTGAGTTAACTGATTTTACATTTTCACCTAGCTCAATTCGAAAAAAAAGTAC
>CAJYBF010000196.1 GCA_913064935.1 uncultured Mollicutes bacterium | reverse complement strand
TATATGCTAGACTTATCGGGAATAGGACTAGTACAAAGACAAAGTAATTTTACATTAAAACTATGTTACTCAGATCCGATATTACCAGAAACCACATATCCACTAATATCCCTAAGAACATAGCCAACGTAACACTAATAACGTGTATTATTTTTCTGTCCATAAATATATTAATTAGAAACATAATTATATTTGTAATTATCATACAGGTCCCAACAGACAAATTAATCAATTTAGAAGAATTGCTATTGAAAGCGTCTATCGAACCTGATCCAAAATTTGATAATAAGATTAATGTAACAGCAAGTGTTATAACTAGTGTTCCGAAAGCAAACTTAAAAAGTCTAGTAAAGTTCATCGAAGTAATTAATTGTGTCATGCAGATGCTTAATAAATTTTTCTCTATTTACATTCATTAATACTTCTGTAGTTGAATCATCATTATTTGCCCAATCTCTTAAATCAGTAAATGTTTTTCCTCTAAACTCACCATTGCACTCAACATCAATATTATACTTCTCTTTTTCAAAAATATCCGGGAACAATAAATACATCACACTACATGCATCATGTATCGGTGCCCCATTAAAATCCCACACATCCATGAAAAATCCCGAATGAAATTTATTAAGTTTACCTATAATCATTGATACATACTTATCTGATTTGGCTAATATATCAATTTCATTGAATGTTAAGTTAGCTTTATGAGTGCATTCTAATCCCGCCATCACAATGTTGATTCCAGAATTAAATACAATCTTAGCTGCTTCTGGGTCCGCCCAGATATTAAACTCAGCATGTGGAGTTGCATTCCCTGAATAAACTGAACCTCCCATTATTGATATTAAGTCAATATGTTGTTTCACATCTGGATGTGCTTTTAAAAGCAATCCAATATTAGTCAAAGGACCAATTGGAATTAACGTTACAGGAGCATTTTCTATGATTGTTTTATAAAGAAAATCAACTGCGTGAAGTTCATTAAGTTCTATATCTGATTTTGGTAGGATAAAACCTCCAAGGCCAGTCTCACCGTGGATTTCCGTACCATTTGAATTATCTAGTGTTTTAACTATCGGATCTTTAAATCCTTTCGCAACTGGAATTCCTTCTTCTTTAAGTAAAGACAATATTTCTAATGTATTCTTAGTCACTTTATCTATCGTTTGGTTTCCAGCAACTGTAGTAATTCCTAGTAAATTGAGTTTATCCTTATTTGATAAAGCTACCATAATTGCAAGCATATCATCATGGCCAGGATCACAGTCTATTATAATGTTTCTTCTCATATTATTTCCTCCGTCATACCTTCTACATTTTTTTTAATATTTCTAATGTGCTTTCTATAGATGGTCTTGAATTATAATGACCACTCCAATTAGATTGGATAAATCCTTTTTGATTTATCAGAATATTAGCAGAAAGAGAAATAGTTCGTGCTTCTTTCGACTTTCTCGTTTTCCCGTCTGTATAATCCCAGTTCATAGGTTCTTCATCTGATAAACCATACAATTTAATAACATCTAAATTAGAGTCACATAGTATATCAAATTGTACACCAGTTTTTTCTTTCATGATTTTAGCATTTTCTTGTCCATCAACTGAAATTGCCAATATTACTGTCTCTGTTTCTAAAACTTTCTTATATTCATGATGCACCTGCATCATTTGATTAATTCAGACACCTCAAAATGTGCCTCTATAAAACATAATCCAAACCTTTGACTCAGTTAATAAATTACTCAGTGTTATTTGTCTTTCGTCGCTACTCTTAAGAGTAAAATCTTTAAACTTTTGCATATGCTTGTCCTTTTAAATATAATCTATGGATATATTTTGTTCTCCTCTCTTATTTCATTTGAGTCTTAGTAAGAGTAGTTAGTCTACAAAAGAAATTTAAATTAACTGATGTATTCTTTTAATGCTTATTATATAATTAGTAGAACACTAAGTAAAATAATTAAAGAGGTGATATCATGACCGTCTTTGAGCCTATGGAAGAATTCCTTTACTTTATCAACTATAAAAAAGAACATAAGGACATATGCGAATTAGAGATGAAATCTATTTTTGGCAAAAAGCCTGAAGGTAAATATATTTATTCAAGCCTAAAGATCAATCCATCAAGAAGTGTTTTCCTCAACTGGAGATTGAATCTTAAATACAAATCCAACACACTTAATGAGCTTGTTATCGATGTAGAAAAAGACGAATTGCTTTTGGAAGATTACAGGATTAACTTTCTTACTATAGACAGTGATGTAAACTATGCCTCTAGACTTGATGCTATGTCTAAAATAGGATGGTGCATTAATGGAAGTTTCTCACTTAAGAGTCCGAAGGTAGAACTAGCAGTTACTAAAAAAGATGGTGTATGGCTATTTGGTTATTACGAAAAGAGTGATAGTTCCTGGCTTACAAGAAAACAAAAGCCACATAATTACTCATTCGCCTTAGATGTTTGGCTTTCTAAAACATTAGTTAATATCGCCATGGAAAATGATTTAAAAAAGTCTTTAGTTGACCCTTGCTGTGGTGTTGGTACAGTATTGATTGAAGCACTCATTTTAGGAGTAAATATAAAAGGATATGATTTTAATCAAGCTATAGTAAATCTGGCAAATGAAAACATAGAATTTTTTGGATTTAACGGAAATACAATATGTAGTGACATCAAAGACATCAATGAAACCTACGATGTTGCCATTATAGACCTACCGTATGGTCAGTTTATAAAATCCCATAGTGATACTGCTTTGACTGTTATTCAGCAATCTAAAAAAACTGCTAATCGGATTATATTCGTATCTATGATAGATATAACAGACTTATTAAATGAATATGAACTACAAGTAATCGACAAGTGCACTGTAATGAAGAGAAGTAAATTCAGTAGATTTATTACAATATGCGATGGGCTTTAACCAAACTCACAACTATACAATACATTCATAATAATATTCGGGGGGATTTTATGAACAATATTAATTATAAAGATATCAAACTAGAACTTGAACGAAAGCAAATGCTAGAAATACAAAAACAGTTTATTCTAGAACGACGACAAAGGATAATCATTATGTCGTCTCTTTTAGTGGCACTAATGTTTACCATTGTTTATGGTACTATACAGAATCCTTTTGTGTTTACTTTCAGTAAAATAGGGAATCGATTCAAATTCGGAAATCGAGTTCTATTTATCACTTGGGCTTCTTTTACTTGGTTTGTCATACAATCCTCCATTATAGCTTTGTTACGTTTAGACTAATCTCCGACGAATAGGGGAATACA
>CAJYBF010000195.1 GCA_913064935.1 uncultured Mollicutes bacterium | reverse complement strand
TTTTAGCAATTCCAATTTTCCTGTAACCTTCTTTTACATATATTCCCTCAATATAACCTACAGGCGATGACTCGCTACCTTCTACATAGTCAACTCTTGTAGATATATTTATAAATCCTATATACTCGTCTTTAAATAAGCAAACAAATATTTCCTTATCATTTTCATTAAGCGCACTTTCAAATTCATTTTTCATTTCAATTGTAGTAGCATCAGGCCAGAGCAAGTGCACTACTGATAACCATCCATCAAAATCTGACTCTATGATTTTACGAATTTTGTACTCCATATTACAATCTCGATAATATTTCTTCTTTACCTAAAAGTTCTAATGCTTTCGGTAAGTCAGGACCATGCATCACTCCAGTAGTTGCGATGCGGCAAGGCATAAACAACAATTTACCTTTAGTATCAGCTTCAACTCCAGTTTCATTTATTGCATTTTTTATATTTTCACTGGTCCATTCAATAGATTCTAGTTTTCCTTTAAATATTTTAACAGTGTTTTCTACGTCTTCACTTTGCATGAACTCTAATGCTTCACCATCAATAGAAAATTCATTATTAAAAAGTTCATTATAATGGTCTACTATTTCCATAGCATAACTCATACGGTCTCTAAACAAGATACACAGTTTAGTAACCCATTCATCATTACTAATGTCAATGGCTGCCTCTTTTAAATGAGGCAAGCATAATTCTACAATTCCCTCATCTGTCATTTTTTTAATATAACTACTATTAACCCAGTTAAGTTTAGCAATATCAAATACAGCAGGAGATTTGTGAATTCTTTTAATGCTGAAGATATTTTCTAATTTCGATAATGTAAATATTTCTTTTTTACCTTCAGGACTCCAACCAAGTAAGGCTAAGTAATTAACAATTGCTTCTGGTAAATAACCTTTGTTTACAAAATCCATATAGTAAGCATCACCATCTCTTTTAGATAGTTTCTTACCATTTTCTTTGATAACATGAGGCAAATGAACATAAGTTGGTTCTTCCCAACCGAATGCATTATAAAGTAAAGTATATTTAGGTGTTGAAGTAAGATATTCATTCCCTCTTACTACGTGAGTGATATTCATTAAGTGGTCATCAACAACATTTGCGAAATTATAAGTTGGATAACCATCAGACTTAAGTAATATTTGATCTTCAATTTGATCATTACTAATACTGATTTTCCCATAAACTTGACACACAAATGATGTTTCTCCAGTTTTAGGTGTTTTTTGTCTTATGACATATTTCTCATTGTTAGCTAACTTTTCAGCAATTTCATCTTTAGTCATAGTTATGCAATGTCCATCATAAAAGAAATTTTCCTTATTGGCTTGCGAAATATCTCTCAGTCCAGTTAATCTTTCTTCTGAACAAAAACAGTAATATGCTTCACCTTTTTCAACTAATTCTATTGCATATTGTTTATAAGATTCCATTCTTTCACTTTGAATGTATGGACCAAATTCTCCGCCAACGTCTGGACCTTCATCCCATAATAAGCCACAACCTTTAAGTGTATCGTAAATGACTTCGGTCGCACCTTCAACATAACGAGCTCTGTCAGTATCTTCTATTCTTAACACAAATTTACCATCTCTATTGCTTTTAGCAATTAAATAAGTAAATATCGCACTTCTTAAATTACCTACATGTATAAATCCCGTAGGACTTGGAGCAAATCTTGTTCTTATCATGATATATCCTCTATTTCTAATATAGTTTTTAATCACCTTATATTATACTACATTTCAGTCCTATAAACAAAGGTGATTAATGGCTATTTATTGTAAGTATTCTAAAAAAATACTTTGATAGCGCCGTAAGTTGATTTTGGTGTTAGATGTTAATCCACCAACAGATGGTAACTATTTATATTTAATTGGAAATATTAGTTTATAAGAGGCTACATAGACAGTTTCTTTTATTTTGCAAAAGAAAAATCCCATAAGGGATTAGTCAAATTTAACATCTGCTCTCTTAGAAACTTCTGCTTCAAAGAAATCTTTTTTAATTGCCTTAATCATACCTGCAACTACACTTGATGGAAACATAACCACCTTTTGATTAAACATAGATACATTACTGTTATATAAACGTCTTGCAGCCTGTAAATGTTCCTCAACATTTAAAGATGCTCTTTGAACTTCCTGAATCGTTTGATTAGCTTTTAAATCAGGATATTGTTCAACCACAACATTTAGACCTGCTTGAAGTTTAGTCATCTCATCACTCAAGGCTTGAGTGTCTTTTATTGTACCATTATTTTTTTGACGCATTTCAATGACCTTAGTTAAAGTTCCTTCTTCATGTTTCATATACTTTTTGGCTAAATCCCACATTTTAGTTAAAACATCAAATCGTTTTGTTAAAGCTACATCAATTCCAGATAAAGCCTCTTCGATCTTAACTTCTAATGATTTAAACGAGTTCGAAATTCCAATGTACCACAATGCAATTACTACGACTACCGCGACAATTCCTATCCACATAACTATCACCCTTTCTTAGTTAAATAATTTACTATTCAATCTCAATTCATCGATTATTTCCTTAATTATAGATAAGTCATTTTCAAACTCAGTCAACAGTTTTTCATCAATTGCTTGAGTAAGTCCTACCTCAAAATTGTCTTTTCTATTATCTAGAGCTATAAACAATTTACCTTCTATAAATGATAAATAGAAACTACCTTTGTTTTCTTGTTCTAATTTAAGTAGTCTCTCCATCACTGAAGGAGTTAATATATAAAACACTGTATGAGAGTTAGTACTGTATACTTTAAATTTTTTGTTAAAAGCAACACTTTCTAACTTTATTCTATCATATTTATCAAATAACGAGACGCGTGATCTCTCTCTTAGTTGCATTTTACCTTCAATTTTTTTGTTAAAATCAAATTCCATAAATGGACCTTTATATACTGTTACATAATGAGTGTTTTTTCCGTCACTACGCATTTCTTCAATCGTTACATCACTCATTGAGAATTTAACATCATTGTACTCAGCTGAAATCAAATCATTTGAATGAAATCTATCACCTCTTGGTAACATTTCAGCCTCTCTAACTTTTGCTTTTGAAATACCACTATTTATATAAGTAACATTTTCAAAATGAGAAGACAATATTTCAACTAGGAATTTATCTTTAAACTCATTAGATAATTGTTTAAGTTTAGCAGTTCCAATACCTAAAAATACTACCCCTACAGCAAAGATAGGAAAGAATAAAGGAAATAAACTAAAAATCAGAAAGAAACTAAAAAACCCAACAGCAAAAAAAAACAAGAAAGGAAAAACAA
>CAJYBF010000194.1 GCA_913064935.1 uncultured Mollicutes bacterium | reverse complement strand
TTGACTTTACAGTACAATGTTTTTTTTCTAGTTGTTTTCCTGTTAACGAGGGTGTTTTGGAAAATTTAAAACTACTCTTCCTTGGTTCAGTCTTGTTAGGAATAGTTCAAGCAATCTTTATAAAAGGTTTACCTGATAATTTTTGGACAGGAAAACTCGTAGCAATACTAGCAAGCAGTATATTTTTCGTATTAATTTACTATTTTGTTACTGATGTATTTTTTAAAGGTGAACATAATTTTCTTTTTACTATGATCATTTATCTATTGGCAATAATAATAGGACAGTACCTTAGCTATAAAACTATCATTACAGATAGTAATATGAAAAACACAAAAGAAATATCAATTTTTTTTATCTTAATGATATTTCTTGGATTTATATATTTGACTTATAATCCTATTGAAACCAGATTATTTCTTGATGAATCAACTAATAGCTACGGCATTTCTGACGAATAACTTATCTAAACATATTGAACGCCATTAGTATTAAGAATACAGCGACGAAACGGTTAAATACTGTTTCGTTTAGTTTTGCACTAATTCTAGATCCAGTTAATCCACCGATTATAGCAAAAGGAATCAGTATAGCCGAGTACCTTACCACTTCTGTAGTAACTAACCCAGCTGTAGAAAATGATATAGCTGCAAAAATATTCATAAAGAAAAAGTACGTTATTAAAGTAGCTCTAAATTCCATTTTATCCATTTTAAGATTAGATAAAAATATTAATACTGGAGGTCCACTAATACCAGAAACTCCGTTTAAAAGTCCTGAGATAGCACCAACAGGAAAGAATAGTCTATCTGGATTCTTTATATTGAACTGTAGTTTGAAAAGTTTCATAATAGCTACTATCATTAGTACACTACCTAATATAATGCCTAAATAATCAGTATTGAGTGATACGAGAAACCTAGATCCAACAAAAGTAAATAAAGCTCCACTTGCTAATAATAAAGATATTCGTTTGTAATTTACATATTTCCTTAAATTTAAAAACAATGAAAAATTACTTGTTAAGTTAATAAAAATCATTGTTGCAATCATTATTCTAATATCTATAAACATTGATCCTAACGGAATTATCATCATGCTTGATCCAAAACCAGTAAGACCTTGTACAAAGATTCCCATAAATACTATTAAAATTAATATAATAATTTCTGTTTCCATAATTTCCTCCACAATCACATATAATACTTCGTCTTATATTATATCTTAATATCCATATAATTGCTTTAATACTGCTCTAGATTTACTTTTAAAGTTCATGTAATGCTCATAGTAATCATCGATCGTTTTTCTAGTTAAAACCTTATTTATTTCATAATCAAAATCTTCATTAATGTTATGATAATATAATTTATAAAGTCCCGTTATGAATTCAGTATCAGTTATTGTGTATTCTGTAGTATGATTCGAACAAACCATCCCACCTCTATATACATCAAACCCTGTAGTTTCTTTCGAATCACAATCACTACATCTATTGAACGCTGGGTTTATTCCTAATAAATATAAAAACTTTAGTTCGAAAACAAAGGATATCAACTCAACGTCGACTCCTTCATTTATTTTTTCTAATGTTTGGCATAAAAATTTATATAAAATTTTGAATTCAATTTCAGTAGAAAGTTTATAAATTATTTCAAATATATGAGAAACATATGATGTTTCCTCTAAGTTTTGAATAATATACATATGAGGATCAATTACATCTCCACTATATAATATCGGTAATTTTTTTGATGCTGATTGATTATAAGAAATTTTACTTACGGTTTGGCATAACTGTCTCAAAGGGCTTTTTATTTTTCTCGCACCTTTGGCTAGTAAACTCGATATCCCTAATTCAGTTATTAAATAGATGATTTTACTAGAATCAGTGTAATCAATGTTCTTGATTACTATTCCTTCGCGGTTGTTTGCCATCCAGTCCCCCATATTTCATAGTTACTTGTTTGTAGAATAAATAGTCTTCAATTTTACCAGTTTCCAGAAACTTTTTAAACGTATTCATATGACATCTCCTATCTTTATACTTATTATAGTTTTGTCATATTTCGCTATTATATTCTAGTTATCTTCTTTTTTATAGCCGAACTCATCAAGTCTTGACAGATTATTACGCCAATCTTTTTGTACTTTAACCCATAAGTCTAAATAAATGGGGCTACCTAATCTTTTCTTAATCTCTTTTCTAGCTCTTGTACCTATCTTAGTAATCATGGATCCTTGTTTACCAATGATGATCCCTTTTTGAGATTTTCTTTCAACGATGATACTAGCTACTATGTTGATATAACCATCTTCACCAGTTTCCATAGCATCAATAACTACTGCTACAGCATGAGGTACTTCCTCTTTGGTTAGTTGTAAGACTTTCTCTCTGATTATTTCTTGAATAATAAATTGTTCTGGATGATTTGTAATCATGTCATCCGGATAATATTTCGGACCTTCTCCAATGTTTTCTTTAATAACATCAATTAGGTGGTCAATATTATCTAGTGTCATAGCGCTAATTGGAATTATCTCAGCAAAATCGAATTTTTCATTATATAAAGCAATTGTTTGTAATACTTCATTCTTATTTTTTGCCAAATCGATTTTATTTATTAACAAGTAAACAGGTATATCGTAGTTCTGAACAATATCCATTATATACTTGTCCCCTTTTCCAAGTGGTTCGTCAAAAGGCACCATAAATAGAACTATTTCAACCTCATTTAAGGATGAAGTAGCCATATCATTAATGACTCTACCTAACTCGTGCTTAGGTTTATGAATTCCTGGTGTATCGATGAATACTATTTGGCACTCATCATCTGTATACACACCGTGAATAGTATTTCGTGTAGTTTGAACTTTATCGCTCATAATAGCTATTTTTTTCTTTAAGACACCGTTGATAAAGGTGCTTTTCCCGACGTTAGGTCTACCAATTATTGTTACAAATCCGGACTTAAACATTATAAATCGCTAGGTCCAAACGCAAATGGTAATAATTCTTCCATTGTAATTTCTTTAGTCTTACCTACTAAGTTACTTAAGTAAATCACGCACTTTTCGGGTAAAAGTTCGTTCATTACTTGTCTACAAGCACCACAAGGACCAGTAGTAACATCAGATTTGCCTACAACTGCCATCGCAACGATGTCTTCTTTTCTGTCCCCTTGAGAATAAACAGTAAACAACGCAGTGCTTTCTGCACAATTAGTTAATCCATAAGATACGTTCTCAACATTAACTCCTGTGATCATAGATACGTTCTTTATTTCAACAGCGGCACCAACATAAAAATTTGAATATGGTACGTAT
>CAJYBF010000193.1 GCA_913064935.1 uncultured Mollicutes bacterium | reverse complement strand
CCTTCATTCTTGTCCGCGCGTCCTTGTCGCTCCTTCTCTGTTGTCTTTCTTTCATCCTATCCCCCACTTGGCGTCTCATATCTTTAATCCTGCGTAGCGTATCCTTCATCCTAACTATTTTTAGTCTTTTGGCCCCTTGACTCCAATTTAATCCTTTCATTTTTGTTTCTTTCTTCTTCTCCTTCTTCTGCTTCTCCTCCTTCTTCTGTTTCTTCAGCTTTTTCTACTTCTTCCTCTTTACTGCAAGCTAAGCACTTTATTATTATTTGACTGGACACATACCACCAGCACAACCATCTTCTTCTAATTCTTCAAAAGAATCTGTATTGCTCCAATCTATCTCTTGTAGTACTTCACAATAACTATCATAGTTAATCTTAGTTACTACTTCTTGTGGCAAGTAGTCATAACCTAAGTCCTTAGCACTTAATGTAGGGTCTGTTCTGAATAAGAAACTAACACCTACATATAAATCCCAATTATTAAGTAACCAATCTACTATACCATCTTTTTCAGAAGGATCATAACTAATAGTATTAGATACGTTTTGATCACAGTAATACTGTTGTATCTTCTTATACCTTTCTAGTTGAGTTAAAGCACTTTCTGTATTAATTTCTAATACATCTATTGTACCATCTCTTCTTGTTACTTCTTTCATAGTAAAGAAATTACCATTATCTACAGGGAAGCATACTAATGTACTTTCTACATCTGTTGGATTAGGTAAGCTTCTATACTTAGCTTTAGTTAGCTTAGCTACTAATGGGTCTTTGTTAGAGAAATTAATCCAATTAAAGATATATCTACCTAAAGGTTTATGAACACCTTCCCATGTATCCATAACTTTAGAAAGCGTTCCACTAGGCTTAACTGTAGTTACATTCTTTGGATATTCTAAACCTAACTCATTAGCCATACCATATGCTGCATTAGTAGCTGCCTTATTTAATGAACGCCATTCATATTCCGACATATCATCACGTTTAGCAATACCTGTATTACTTACACCACATAATCTAAGGAACTCGTTATTTAAGTGCCATGACTCTTGCAAAATACCATCTCGGAAGTCTACTACTGTTTGTCTGTAATTAGCTCTAGAAATAATCTTTATAACTCTATATGCTTCAGCGCTATTTCCTGCAAACTTAGATATATCCATTTCTACTAAGTTACAGAAAGATTTGTTACCTAAGAGAATTTCTGCACAAGGATTCAATCCTTTAAACCAAGGTGCTCTTTTCTTTGCAGTCTGTCCATTAATAAAGCCAGGTTCACTTCCACCATGTTGAATAATAGTATCAAATAGATCTGATAGTTCTATTCTACTTGGCTTATGATAGAATACTAATGAATTATTAGATTGCTGTCTATGCTTAAACTCTGGAGTATAGCAGTCTTCTTTTGCTTTAGCAAATTCATACCACTCATCCGTACCATATTCAACCAAGCAAATTTCTGCACTACGGCGCGAGGATAAAACTGTTCCCAACCAATTAGCTATATCTAATATATCGATTTTGGTAAGCAAGCCACCTGCCCTACGATTAAGTATTTTAGCAATAGCTGGATAAGCTCTAGAAATAGGGCCATCCCCTGAAGAAATCCAACCATATCCTTTAAGTCTTTCTCCAGAAGGTCTAATCTCACTAAAGTCTAATACTAATGTATGTGCCTTATACTTACCGGCTAATAGTTTACCAACAGATTTAGCCCAAGCTTCTGCAGAATCACCTACTTTAATTGTCCATATACCATTATTAAAAGTTTCTTCATTATTTTGTTCTCCACCTTTACCAGCTCTAGTAGAGTGAATAATTTCAATATTTTTAATTGGCTTTCTAAATCCAGTAAGTGTTCCAACTACTGGAGTAAAGCCCACGCCGCAGCCTTGAAGAAGTAACCATAGTATATCAACAAAATCATACACAGTTTCTATATTAGTATGTGAGCAGTTAAATTGAGAAGCTTCTCTTCTCTTAGATACTTCTGTACCACCTAACCATAAAGTTCTTCCCGAAGGTAATCCCTTTCTATCAAAACATATCTGACGCAGTTCATCTAACTCTGATGTTTGTTCCCAACTTAAGGAAACCCATTCTTTCATATCTTCAGTAACATCATGTAAAGGCATATCAGGAAGTTGTATATGAGTTAATGCTCGTTCCCATAACCATCTCTGATGGTCTACAACTCTATCTACAGTTTCTTCCCACGTTTCAAATACACCATCATCATCTGGTCTATTATATGTTCTTCTTGTTACTACATCTGCTCTTACACTAATCTCGCTCATTTAGTATCCTTTTTATCTTTTTTAGGTTTACTAGCATTATATGCTTGTTCTGCTTTTTTACAATTTTCTAAAGTAGTATACATACATTTACCAGACCCTAGACGCCATTTTCCATTACTACATTTTACACAAGGCATTATTCACTCCTAAATACATCTTCAAAGTCTAATCCTACTGCTTCTGCTATTCTTTTAATTAAATCTACTTTTTCTTGTATTTCACAATCAGGTTGTCCAGTAGCATCATCATATGCTTTAGCAGCTAATAAAAGTTTCTTAAGTTCTACTAGTTCTTCTCTAATAACCTTAACTTCTTGCTCTAATAAAGTTATTTTTAAGCTATTTTGATTTGGTGTTAAGTCAGGAAATCTATGTTGCCAATCGTCCATAACCATAGACATTACACACATTATTTAGTTCCTGTATGACCAAAGCCACCTGAACCGCGTTTAGTTTCCGTTAGTTTCTTAACTGGAACAAATTTTGGGTATATATCGGGTAGAATTAATAGCTGAGCAAAACGCTCATTTTCTTCAATAGTAACATCAAAATCTGTATCATTCTGTAATATTACTAGTATTTCACCCCTATAATCAGAATCTATAATACCAACTGTATTTGCCATACGTAAACCAAATTTAGTGCCAAAACCACTTCGTATATTAACTAATCCATAGTAACTTTTAGGTATTTCTAATTTAACACCAGTATTAATAGTTGTTTTACTGTGTGCTTTTACTACTACTTCATTTGCACTTTTTAAATCCGAGCCAGCATCTGTAGGATGTGCTCTAGATGGTGTTAGTTCTGCTCTATTTACTATCATATTTATATTCATTATTTACTCTCCTTATAACTTTCTTTTAAACATCTCCATGATACAGGCCATAAATCTGATAACATAGTATCTATAGCATCTGCATATACTCTTATCTCTTGTTGTGCCTCTGTTGTATGCCTTAGTACCCAAAAGGCAAACCAATTTCTAAGGTTGGCTGTAGCATACATTTCCGAATAATTTCCTACTGGTACTACCATCCTTGCTTGTTCTCTAGCTACACCACATTCTAGTAAGCCTTCGTAAGCTAATAATGAAGTATCATAAGCAGTAGCTAATATTCTGTGTGCTG
>CAJYBF010000192.1 GCA_913064935.1 uncultured Mollicutes bacterium | reverse complement strand
AGATGAAATCTCACTTGCAATTGGAAAGAAGAATCGTGTTGTTTGTTCTTGCTTAGATGAAGGATTCGTTAAAGCAATAAGCAAATTACTAGAAGAGGTGAATTAAATGAGTGTGAATAAAAGAAATAGGAATAAAAAAGAAGATAGGATTTCAAACGCTCCAAAAAAAATCGTGGCGTCTGAAAAAATACTTTATTACACCGAAAACATGTCTTTAATCGCTGTGGCAGACTTTACAAAAATACCTGTTACTGAGTTGATTAAAAAATTGATACTTTTAGGGGTAATGGCAAATCAAAATCAGACTGTAGATCGTGAAACGCTAGAAGTAGTTTTAGCCGATTTCGAAGTGGAAATAAAAGATGAAATAGTTACTGATATTATGAGATTTGATGAATTTACTATCGAAGATAAAGAAGAAGATGTTGTAGAACGACAACCAGTTGTTACAATCATGGGGCATGTAGACCACGGTAAAACAACTCTTTTAGATTCAATACGATCAAGTAGAGTTGTTACTGGAGAATTCGGTGGGATTACTCAGCATATAGGTGCTTATCAAGTTGAAAAGAATGGAAAGTTAATTACTTTCTTAGATACTCCTGGGCATGCTGCATTTACTGCAATGAGAGCAAGAGGAGCTCAAGTAACAGATATTGTTATTATTGTTGTTGCAGCTGATGATGGTGTAATGCCACAAACTAGAGAAGCTATTGATCATGCGAAAGCAGCTGGAGTACCTATCATAGTTGCTGTTAACAAAATCGATAAAGTTGGAGTTAACCCAGACAGAGTAAAACAAGAGTTAACTGAACATAACTTAATACCTGAAGAATGGGGTGGAGATACAATCTTTTGTAACATTTCCGCTATCAAAGGAGAAGGTGTTGAGACTTTGTTAGAAATGATTCAATTAGTTGCTGAAGTTGAGAACTTCACTGCTAATCCTAGTCGCTTAGGTTTAGGTACTGTAGTAGAAGCTAAGTTGGATAAAAATGTTGGACCTGTTGCTACTGTATTAGTTCAAAATGGTACTTTAAAACTAAGAGATTCAATAGTTATTGGAAACACATATGGAAAAATTAGAATGATGAAAGATGATAAAGGGAACAATATAAAAGAAGCTGGTCCGTCAACGCCTTGTGAGATTTCTGGATTAAATAGTGTTCCTAAAGCAGGAGACAAGTTCATGATTCTTAAAGATGATAAAGTCGCAAGACAGATTGCAGAAGAAAGAGCACACGTTGCTTGGAAAAATGAAAAAACAATTTCTAAGGCTGTTACATTAGAAGAATTATTTGCAGAAATGGAAGAAGCTGATGTAAAAGCTAGAGCATTGAATGTTATTATTAAAGGTGACGTTCAAGGTTCTGTTGAGGCACTTAAAAATTCATTAGATAGCATCACTATTAAAGATATTGAGATTAATGTTGTTAGAGCAAGTGTTGGAACTATTACTGAAACAGATGTTACATTAGCTCTTGCTTCACAAGCAATTATTATTGGATTTAATGTTAGACCAATGCCTGCTGTTAGAGCTTTAGCAGCGGAAAGTGGAGTAGATATTCGTCTACATAACATTATATATAAAGTTATAGAAGAACTTGAAGCGGCTATGACTGGAATGTTGGAACCAGAATACGTTGAGAAAATCACTGGTCAAGTAGAGATTAGAAATATATTTAAAGCATCAAAAGTTGGTATTATTGCCGGATGTTTTGTGACTGATGGTACTGTTCATAGAAGTTCTCTTGTTCGTTTATTAAGAGATGGTGTAGTAATTTATCAAGGGGAGCTTTCTTCTTTAAAACGATTTAAAGATGATGCAAAAGAAGTAAATAAAGGCTATGAATGTGGATTAACTATTGCTAATTACAACGATGTAAAAGTTGGCGATGTAGTTGAATGTTACATTATGGCCGAGGATAAGTAGGTAAATTATGGCAAACATACAAAAAATAGAAAGTGAAATGACGAGACTTATTTCAGTGATAATTCAAAGAGAACTTAAGGATAGAACAATTTCTTTTGTAACAGTTACTGAAGTTAAGGTTCTTAGAGATTTATCAATCGCTACCGTATATTACACTGTTTTGGGTCAAGATGCCAAAAGAGAAGCGGTTAAAAAAGCCTTAGTGAAGGCTAAAGGGTTTATCAGATCAACTATCGCAAAAAGAATGCAACTTAGAAAAGTACCTAACATTGTATTTGAGTATGATAAGTCACTTGACTATGGTAATAAAATCGATGATCTATTAAGAAATTTATAAGGGGCGATAGCCCCTTTTTTCGTTTGAATAAACTAATCCATTAGTGTATAATAAATATATTATTAGGAGTGTAATTATGACAAAAAAAGAATACTTGCGTAAACTAGATGAAGAACTCATATTATTAGATGAAGAAATCGCTGACGATATATTAGAATATTATAAAAACAGGTTTGATGATGATAAACGATATGAAAACAAGTCGGATTCTGAAATCATTGAATCTTTAGGGGATCCGTTCGAACTTGCGAAAAGGATATACTCTTCTTATGGAATAAAACCTGAAAAGTGGGAATCAGCAAGAGAAGATGATGTTAGTACAGTCAAAGCTATTCTTGTATTGGCTTTTGATGTGTTTATTGCATCTTGGCTTATTCCTTTGCTAGTCTTTTTGACCTTGTCGATTCTAGCTACATTTGTAACTTTTCCATTCGTAATAGCTTCACTACCTAGTTTTGGTATTAGTGATATTATATTAGTCATCATACTGTCGTTTGGTGTGTATGCTTTATTAATTTTACTTATCCTGGGCTTAGCAGAAATCTCAATTATAGTGACAAAAAACATTTTGATCATGAATATTAAAATTTTGTCACCAAGAAATAAAACAACCTCAAGGCTCGTTAAGAGAATGTCATTGTTTGCTTGGCTGCGAAGAATGAAGATGGGAAGAAACATTTTCATTAATCTTGCGATGATTGCGATAACATTGGTAGCAATCTCTTTCTTGATTATTACTACTGTTGATACAGAAATACTTTCAGCTATAGGTGATCAGCCATTATTATCTACTCCACATGATAGAGATTTTACCACTGAGATAATGGAAGGCGAACCATATACACTTAGTATTGAAGTAGGGGATGTAGACTTGGATTTCCGTAAGAATCTTTCTAATGAAGTCAAAGTACTTCATGAATACAATATGGATGATTTGTTCACTTATGTTGTTGACCCTGATAAAAACTACATCTTTATTGAGACTTCACAAGAAAGTATAGAACAAGAATTTATAGCTACTTATGAAGGAACTATAACTATATCGCTAACTGTGGGGCTTAATATATCTGGAATATCTATTACAGAAGGAGACTGCAATTTGACTATGTATAATTATGAGTTATCTGACTTGACTAACGACATTAAAGATGGAGATATCGATTTATAAAATGTTAACT
>CAJYBF010000191.1 GCA_913064935.1 uncultured Mollicutes bacterium | reverse complement strand
ATATACTTTTCTTATTATCTTTAGGATGCATCGAATCACCGGTCTTTGGTGTCGTGGCTCTGAATACGGTTGGGGATGATTGAGGAAAATTATTATTTTGCATTGTAAGCGGTAGTTCGATGGGTTAAATGTTCAATAAATCATTTGATGTTGAATTTCTTTTTTCGTTTGATGACTTGCCGCTCATATTTTGGATGTAGTTTCCAGGCCAATTCCTCTATCCTGTCCACGTTTTTAATGAATTTGGCCTTGCTTTCTATGGTCATGAGCTCTCTGAATTCTTTCATTTTTCTGTAATACTCTTCTGAGTCCAGTTCACTTATCTTATGTGATACTTGATTTATTACTACTGCAAAATCTATTACTTTAACACTATCATGTTTAAAATCAATAAAATTCAAGCAAGCTGATGCGTCTGTAATTACCCCTATTTTCTTCATATATTTCTCCCATTTCTATTATGTTGTTATCTTATTATACTTTGAATGTCAAACTATATCAATAGTTATTTTTATGTTATACTTAATTATAGATAATTATTACTGAAAGGCATTAATATGAAGACTATAAGGCAACCCATAATTCATGAAGTAGTAATAGAAAAGAGCAGATTTATCTGCTCTTTGAAAAGAATAAATAATGTTGCTGAAGCAACAGACTTCATCAACAAGGTAAAGAAGGAACATTGGAATGCTAGCCATAACTGTACTGCATTTGTTATTGGCAAAAAATCAGAAATTATGCGAAGCAACGATAACGGAGAGCCAAGTGGAACAGCAGGCGCACCGATGCTTGATTCTTTAAAGAAGAATAATCTATCTGACATAGTTGCAGTTGTTACAAGATATTTCGGAGGAACCAAACTTGGAGCCGGTGGATTAATTAGAGCATATTCAAAATCAGTATCTGAGTCAATCAGGCTGGCAACAATAATTGAATCAGTTGATATGAATGTAGTTAATGTTAACGTAAGTTACCCAACAGCAAATATCCTTGATAACAAACTTACTGATCACCTATGCATTAAGAAAGATTATTCGGAGGAAGTAATATTCACTTACTATGTGAAACCAACTGAACTTGTAGACTTTATCAATCAAGTTACAGAACTTACTCTTTCAAATTTTACACACGAAATAATAAACACTATTAGCTACGATTTAGAATCTAACTAATTTGATACTTATGTTTTGTACTCATTCCGCCACGAATATGGCGGATGTTTTTATTGTACTCTACTAAATGTCTAACACTTTCATTATTTGCTAAATTGAGTTTCTTTAACCTTTCAGTTAAATCTTTATGAACAGTACTTTTCGAATAACCAACTACTTTAGCAACATCGCGTACAGTACTTTTCTCTTTTAAGATTATATTAGCAAAATTCAATACTCGGCCATCTATATCTGTTCTCAAAACAATCACCCTTCTTTTGCTATAGTTTATGCAAAAAAATCCCTAAATATTAAAAAGAGAGCTCTGCTCTCTAATTAATATCACTTATTCTATTACCTAAGACACTCTCTGGATTTAGATTTATTCCATCCTTTTGAACTCTTAGTCTTACTTGGATTCCATTCTCAGCATCAATTTCACATGTACCAGCTGTTCCTATCACGTCACCCTGACCTACTTCTTCATCAACTGCAACAGCTACATTACCTAAGCTATAGTAAGTTGTTGTAAGACCATTATCGTGAAGAATCTCTACCATATTTCCGTAAAGTAATGTCGAATTCACTCTTGTAACAATACCACTAAATACAGATACAACATCAAACTCCTGTTCAGTAACTGATTTAAAGTTAGTAGTCACGTTATTTTGTACCATGTTGTTGTAAACAACAATTGAGTTCATTCTTTCTTCTTCAGAAGCATTAACATCATAGAAACCAGAGATAACTACATAATCTTCACCAGCAACTATAGGAGCAATCATTGATTCCTCTGGAAGATTGGTTTGACCTTCTGGCGGTTGATAGCCTTCTGGTCCTTCTTCAATAGCACCATTATGTGGTGGTATATTAGGAGTTAGGTCAACTACCAAAGATGGTTCGGCATCTTCCTCAGTTAAAAGTGCGTTCAATAATGAGAATGTTGTGAATGCAACTAATAGAATCGTTATAAAGATAAATACTTGTTTTTTATTGATTTTTTCAAACCAGGCAATAAATGAATTTTTTACGACTTTCTTTATGGTCTAATGCTTTCTTATAAAGAAAACTTGCCTTATAACTTAATATACAATACA
This sequence comes from uncultured Mollicutes bacterium, assembly GCA_913064935.1. Taxonomy (GTDB): domain Bacteria; phylum Bacillota_I; class Bacilli_A; order MAG-NZ; family MAG-NZ; genus Zrk6. The sequence goes on along the minus strand of CAJYBF010000191.1, from coordinate 1,209 downwards.
CTTTTGAACTACAAAATTGTTCTATATAATCAGGCAGTTAATACTTAACCCTTACTAAACTAAAGCCATTAATTAATTAAAAATCCTCGCCGATAACATATTGAGAATATTGACTCTTGGTTCTGAATCATTATGATTGGTGTGACTTATTTAACATAATATATGGCTCTCAACTAATAATAATAATTCTTTATGGTTTTGTTTTATATTTGAAACTTTGTCGCGATATTGGTTAAATTCTTTTCGATGTATGTGCTTTATTGCAATACTACATTCCCGAATTAACTTTCTGGAAATTTTAAGTATTTCTTCTCTATCTTGATCTAATTTATCCAGCGTAGCAGTCAATTCTGAGAAAATATTTTTAAGCCTCATTCTTATAAATAACTATTCATTCAATTTTAAATATAGTTAATTATCAAAAGGAAGAAAAATATTTAGGATTTTTGATATAATCATGAAGATTTTGCTAATCCATTCAAAAGATGTAGAAGTTATTAAAAATAAAGTAGCCCCGCCGTTTCGTCAGGCAGAGTTTGACATAATGTTTGGTGAAGGAATCTCAAAAGAGGGTGAGCTTGTTGACTATGGTGTTAAACTAGATATTGTAGACAAAAGTGGAGCTTGGTTCTCTTACGAGGAGACGAAACTTGGTCAAGGACGTGAAAACGTCAAAGCTAAGTTCAAAGATGAGCCTGAATTGGCTAATGAAATAGAAGAAAAAATTAAAGTAGCTATGGGCGTAAGTAACGTTATGATCATGGATACTTCTGATATAGAAGACTCAGACACATAATACAAGGAAAAGTTAATGTTTATAGACAGCGTAAGTGCAATTGAAGTAATGGATTCTCGTGGAAACCCAACGGTTAAAGCGACAGTAGAGTTAAGTGATGGAACAGTTGAAAGTGCAATAGTGCCTTCAGGTGCTAGTACTGGTAAACGTGAAGCTTTAGAGCTTCGTGATGGTGGTTAGCGTTACATGGGTAAAGGTGTTTTAGAAGCTGTTTCACGTGCAAACGATGAAATTTCTGATGCTCTTATTGGTCAGTCTCCTTTTAAACAAGGTGTTATTGATGCTACTATGAAAGAAGTTGATGGTACTGAGAACGCTTGACACTGTGGGGCGAATTCGGTTGATTGTGTTTCTATGGTAGTTGACTTTGCTGCTGACAAGTTTTTAGGTTTTCAATTTTACTTTTTCCTTGG
>CAJYBF010000190.1 GCA_913064935.1 uncultured Mollicutes bacterium | reverse complement strand
GGTCTTGGTCTTTGGAAGTAGATGAAGTTGAATTAAATTACTTGGTCTTGCTTGCAGCAAAGCTGCCACTTAGTATTACTGTTGAAACAAAAGATGGTAATATAGGTATTTGCCATGCACAACCTCCTAGTGTTAATTGGGAACATGTTAAAAATGTTGATATTTATTCTAGAGAATTGATGATTTGGGGTAGAGTTTGGATTGCTAATAGAATGGAAGATGTTATGAATGTAACTAAAACATACCATGGACATACCCCTATAGAAAAAATAGGAACTAGAGGTAATGTTAATTTTATTGATACTGGAGCAGTATTTTCCGATGGTTACTTAACAGTTGTGGAGATTTAAAATGAATTATATAGATAATGGTATTAAAGAAGTCATTGAGGTAGAAAGAGTTATCAATGATGAAGAGTTATATTTCCTAGTTACCTTTACTGATTGGTATGAACGTCGAAGACAACGTAAGTTTATGTCTATTAAAAATATGCTGAAGAAAAGCTGGAGTGAATAATGACAAAGAGTAGTGTATATATAAAAACATGTGATGTAATCAACTCCTGTGAAACAAATGCACAATTAATAGTAGCTAGAAGATATCTTGGTTTAGGTATACGCAGGAAGCTTATAGATATGGACTCTGCTTTCTTTGATAGTTTACAGCGTATGATTACATTTAAAGTAAGGGAGTTAGATAACAATGTTTTCCACAAAACAAAAGCGTGAAATAGCAGAAGCAATTCAAAAGATTTTGCAGGGTACAGGACATCCTGAATTACCAGAAGGTGAGATTGAGTTTCATATCCATGTTAAAGGGGCAGATTCTTGGTCTTGGGCTGACATCAGAAACAATGGACATGTTAAATCTCCTAAGATTAATCCATGGAATGAAAGGAAATTATAGATGAAAGTATATGCAGTAGTATTAATAGAAGAATCTTTCTTTGGAAAAGTATCGAGAGTCAATACACAACGACCTTATTCGGTTGGGGATAATGAAAGTGAAACTCGACACAAGCTGGAAACTCAATTTCCAGATGCGTGGATTGTAATCGGTCCAAAGGAATTCTTGATGAGTGGTGGTGTTGATCTACTTGAAGAGGATTTTGAAGCTGATCCTTTGATGGCGAGTGTTATAGCCCCAGTTACATTGGAGTTTGAAATTCAAATAGAAGATGAAGAAGTATTTGAAATTTGTGAGGCACCATTTTATGATATCAGCAAAGAGAAAATGATTTTAGAGGATTATCCTAATTCTGAAACAGCTAAGTTTATTCTTAATACTCGTAAAGAGATTATGGAAAATGGATTAAAAGGATTAAGTGGAGCTAATTTTGAAAAGGGTGATGTTCCATTTACATTCCTACGACAACGAAAGAATTCAACGAATACATATGAACGATTAGCATATGAAGTTAATCAAATGATGGAAGCAGTGGCTCGTGGTGATTGTAAAACATTTACTTTTGATGATGCTACAGTATTATGAAACGTTTATGGTGGTCTTTTCTATGGGTAGTATGGCCAACTAAACCTAATCCATATTTTAAAAGATGTCAGCATGGGAAGCTAAAGAAATGATTATACAAATTGTAAGTGGTGACCAAAGTGTATGTAATTTTGAGCCAAAAGGCAATACTCTTAATTATAGTCATGATGCTCATTGGACAAAAGCTTTTAGGGGTAAAGAAGTTGCTGCATATTATGATACCAGTAATGGTATTGATGTAACTATTGGTGATAAGTTAATTCAATTAGATTATGCCGAGATTCAAGAACTTCATGCTATCTTGTTAATGTATCAAGACTCTAGGAAGGGTCTTAATACTTATGAATTTAAAAAATATGAGGAAGTAAAATGAAAACATTATTATCTATAGCCTTTATATTACTTATAGTTACAGGATGTAGTGATAATAAGGAAGCAAAAACAAAAGCATTAACTAATGTAATATCAAATTGTGAAGAAGGAAGTACTGTTAGTATTACTGTATATACTGGAACATGGGGTATGAGTGTAGAGACTAAATGTGAGTGGAAAAAACAATGAAAGTAACACTTATATTATATAATACTTATCAAGAAGTAAAACCCACAGGTAAATGGCAATTAATAGATAATGATGGTGATTTAACCTTATTTTTAGAAGTATCTTATGAAAGATATATTGATGCATGGGATAAAAAAAGTATACCTAGAAAGTTTTTGGGCATTACTATTGGGGCTAAAACTATATTATGGTTACATAAAGAAATAAAAGTTGTTGTTGATTATGTATCAGAAAATAATTTATCTCTTATTATAGAACATGACATAATGGAGTGTGAAAATGAAAGTACAACTAACTAAAGACTCAATGTATCCAGTATATATTGCAATTACTACAGACTATAAGGATGTAGAAGTTGAAATGACTGAAACTGAATATAAAACAATTATAGATGCTGAACGAGCATTTCAAGTAGTTCAAGAGTTTTTAGAGATTAAATATAAAGAGGCAAAAGAATGATCTATCTATTAGAACTAACATATATATTTGGAGTAATTCCTGCTATTGGATATGCTTATGGCTATCTAGGGTATGAATACTACACATACTGGAAATCATGGAAGGTTGGGTTCTTCTTCTCAATTATTGCTATCGTGTTTAATGAGCTTTGGAGGTTTATTTAATGTTTTGGAAATGTGTGCAATACTTGCTGCTTGCAGCAGCCCTTTTTGCCTCTATAGCTATACCTGCAATGGTATGGTTACATTGGTATACATCAACAATTAATTAATTAAGGAAATAAAATGAATAAATTAGTATTAGCAGTAGCATTATTAGGATTGCAAGGATGTATTTATCAAACGGTAAATAGAGCAGACCTTACTGTTGCCAATGAAATCTGTAAAGAACATGGTGGTATTTTAGAAATAGTATCTTATTTAGGGGGTAAAGAAACAGTTACTTGTTTAGATGGTACCACAGCCGGGTCTTTGACACGAAGGAGTAAAGAATGAAATATGTAATGATTTTTGGAACATCATTTATTATGGGAGTAATACTAGGTACTGTGGATACACAAGGTAGTATGTCGGTTTTACAACTTACAGCACTAATTTTAGGTTACCCTGTTATGTATCTTGGGGGAGTATCCGACCGATGAGAGAAGCATTAGCTAAAAAGAAACAATGTTGTATGCCCTTTCCTTGTGGTAAGGAAAGAGAAGGATGGAAAGAGGATATGAGATATTGTGTTGCCTCAGATTGTATGGCTTGGAATATTAATATAAATGATATAAATGATGGTGTTTGCAAACATTTGGAGAATAAATAATGAACAGTGAATCCTACGTATACATTAAGTTTCTAATTATTCTTCATGGCTGGACTATCTGTTTAAAAATGATCTGATTATAAAGGCTTCGCCACATCCACCTGCCGTCACACCATATAATTATTTAAGTGATGAACTTGGCAATTTCTACGAACCA
>CAJYBF010000189.1 GCA_913064935.1 uncultured Mollicutes bacterium | reverse complement strand
GAACATATAAGTCTTGTGAATATGTAGCTTTTGCTGGTTATGAGTATTACAGTGATTTAGCTGCTCAGTCAATTCCATTTTACACAAACTTAGAAAGATCAATTTACTACGAGTCTTTAAATATATATTTTAATGGACAGGGAACTCTAAACGAATTACCAATAGAAAGTGGTTATGTACTTTCTGAGTCTGGATTATATGAACTAATGATTTATGGAGCGAATAAGGAGTCAAGATTAGTCGAGTTTGAGTTAAAAATAAGAGGTAGAGTTGAAAGTGAATTTTATAGTTATGAAAGTGAGTTAGTCGAACTTGAATACAAGGAAATTGTTAAAAAGGAGAACGATTATAGAATATATGGAATCGGTGTAGTTATACTTGCAGTTTCAATATTTATTCTTTATAGATATAAAAAGGACATTTAAATTATGCTATAATTATGGATAGAAGAACTATCCATTTTTATATGAGGTAAATTATGAGCACGAATCTGTTTCTAAACACATGTTACTCACTACTTAAAAGTACAATAAGACTAGATGATGTTATCAAAAAAGCTAAAGAATTCAGGTATGATTCATTAGCTATTACTGATAATACTCTTTATGGTGCATTTAAGTTTTACTTGAAATGTAAAGATAATGGAATCAAACCTATAATTGGTTTAAAAGTTACAATTTCCGAAGTAGAATTTTTACTTTATGCCAAAAACAATGAAGGATATAAAAACTTAAGAAAGATAAGTTCTACAATAGAAGTAAAAGGCAATATTTCTTTAGATATCTTTGAGAAATATAGTAGTGGAATAATTCTAGTCAGCTTAGGTAGTTACTTATTGGAAAACGTTGAGAAGTATAAGATATTTGAGTTCTACTTAGGGGTTCAACTAGACGAATTAGATTATGAAATTAATTTCGCACCTAAGATTGTTGAAATAGGAAGAAAACATAATGTAGATATAGTTGCGTTATCTTTGGTTAAGTATCTCTTTAAAGCAGACTATATATACTACAAAGCAATTAGATGTATTAACTCTGGGACTAAGTTAGATAAAGAAGATTTATCTTTAGGAGAACATTATTTAAGAACTCCTGAGGAAAACAAGGGTCTATTCAAGGAATATGTAAATGCTTATAATAACGCTGAAATACTAGCAGATAAGTGTAATGTTGAAATTGACTACGGGTCATATCAACTTCCGAAATACCCTTTAGAAAAGCATACAAGTAAGGAATATTTGCTTGCGTTATGTAAAAAAGGGTTGGAAAAGAGATTAGTAAGGAAAAAACTTGATTCTAAGAAGTACATAGATAGATTGCTTCATGAACTAGAGATAATTGATCAAATGGGCTTCAACGATTACTTCTTAATTGTGTGGGATTTAGTAGCTTATGCTAAAAAAAATAGTATTTTTGTTGGTCCTGGCCGAGGAAGCGCAGCGGGAAGTTTAGTTGCTTATGTCTTAGGAATAACTAATACCGATCCAATCGAGTATGACTTATTGTTCGAAAGATTTTTAAATCCAAGTAGATCTAGTATGCCTGATATTGATTTAGATTTTCCAGATGACAAACGAGATGAAATGATTCTTTATACTAAAGATAAATATTCACATGACAACGTTACATTAATAGTAACGTTTGGAACCTTTGCGGGACGAAGTGCCATTAGAGATGTGGCTAAAATTTTAGATATAAACTCAGATCCCTTAGATGAAGTGCTAAAATATATTCTGGTAAATGCTAGCAACTTAAAAAAATTAATGCTAAAAGAAGATTTAGCGAGACTCAGCAGTAGTATCGATGAGATTAATATGCTTTTAGAATATGCATCAGAGATTGAAGGGCTTCCAAGACATACTTCAACTCATGCAGCAGGAGTTATTGTTACTGAAAAAAATATTTTAGAGTACACTGCTGTTCAAAAAGGAATGCTTGATTTGTATCAGACGCAGTTTGAGGCAAAAGATTTAGAAAAACTAGGCCTTTTAAAAATGGATTTCCTAGGTCTTAGGAACCTAACTATTTTAGATAACACTGTTCGATTGATAAAAGAACATTTAAATATTGATATAAACCTTTATGATTTAGAGTTTGACGATAAGGTAGTTTTCAAGTTGATTGGTAATGCTGATACTTACGGTGTTTTTCAACTAGAGTCTCAAGGAATGAAAAGTTTACTTAAAAGGCTTCAAGTATCGGAGTTCGAAGATGTTATTGCCGCAATAGCTTTACATAGACCTGGACCGATGGAAAACATTCCTGAATATGTCGCAAGAAAAACAGGTAAAAGAAAAATTCAGTACATTCATAACGATATACAGGAAATACTTGAAAATAATTATGGAATTGTTATTGTAAAACAAGAACTCTTTTCTTTTTCTAGCAATAAAGAAAAACATCCATTTTTATTCGCAAAATACCCAGACATGGAACTAGAAAGAACTAGTTTATCAGAGATTACAAGTAATAACAAAACTACAATCTTAGTATTCTTTATGTCAAAAAATACAAAAGCCAATACTTTACAAGAGGATATGGATAAAGTAGGAGATGTAGTTGATTTCTTTAGTGACGGTGATTCAAGATATGGGCATTCTACACCAACAACACAAAAAATACTAAAGAATATTGAAAATATCTATTTTATATTTTTTAGCTGTCTCACCAAATAAATTATAAAATTCATCTCTATATTCTTTTTCAAATTCAACTAAAAGCTCCATATCATGTTTGTATCTTTCATCAAGCTCTTCCATCACTTTTTCTATCGATTCATTAAGTGAATCAATACTTTCCTGGTCTACAACATCGTATCGTTCGTTAGAGGGTGCTCCGACCAGTCCTGAATGTGCATCCACAACAATTGGGTTTTCGTTATGTGCATCAAGATTCCATCCGAATTCCTTAAACGTATCCTTTATCATTAATGGGTCAGAACTCGATGCTATGAACACACATTTACTGCCTTTTGCAAGGTTGTGATATAATGTCTGCATTCCGAATACATTGCCTTCAACACCCGGATGTATATAGTATACAAGTGACTTGCCATTTGGAATACCACCCATAAGATAGTCATCCAGTTTAGTGATGCCTGTTTCTATCATGGCCACTCACTCTCCTGCATGATTAGATTCATCCCATCCATTTCATAACTAAACCATGGTGTTGGCTTTGGGGTAAACCCTACAACTCTCATTGCATAGCCGTCTCCATTTGCTTTGATCTCTATCATACCATCAAAAAGTTGTTTTAAGGTTGCTATAACCTGTGGATCGTGCATCTCATCCTCAACCACATATACCCCAAGTGCATTTGCAGCTTTCACACGTCCTGTGAAAACATGAAGGAACCTGAAAACTGTCTGGATATTGGAATACATCAAAATCGTGGAAAGAGAATGGATACATAATCTTGTATCTGGAATGTTCTTTTTCATAAGGAATTCTTCAAAGAACTGGCTGATCTTGACACCAATTCC
>CAJYBF010000188.1 GCA_913064935.1 uncultured Mollicutes bacterium | reverse complement strand
CCAACCGCGTAACCAGCAAAAATCATACCTTCAATTACTGAATGTGGATCTTGGCACATTAATACACCATCTACAGTAGCTGCAGACTCACCTTCATCAGCATTACAAATAATATACTTTTGTCCTTTTTCTTTAGGAAGAAAACTCCACTTTAAACCAGTTGGGAATCCTCCACCAGAGCGACCTTTTAAACCAGAATCTTTTACTGCTTGAGTTACATCTTCAGGTTTTAATTCAGTCAACGCTTTGTTAAGTCCAATATAACCATCTCTTGCGATATACTCTTCAATTGAATTTGCATCAATTAAATAAGAATTTTTTAAAACTATGCGAACTTCTTTTTCCTTATTCGAACGTAAATCCTTGTCGAACTTATTACCAACACTTTTTAAAGTATCAGTTTTGATTTGATTCAATTCATTTAAATTCATAATCTAAACTCCTTTTACCAATTCAGCAACTTTTTCAATAGTCACCTTATTGTAAGTTTTGTGGTTTATTATTACGTTCGGAGCCAATTCACATTTACCTAAACATCTACCTATTACTACTGAGAACTCTTTGTCCTTAGATGTAGAGTTTGGTTCGCATTTTGTTAACTCGCATACTTTATCCAGAATATCATTTGCTTCATTTACGTAGCAAGATGTCCCTACACAAACTTCAATGATGTTCTTTCCTTGAATCTCACTAGTGAAATAATCATAAAATGATACGATTCCACTAACTTTTGATACCGATACTTCATGATGTTGACCAATTATCTTTTGTACTTCAATTGGTACTCCACCAAAGATTCTCTGAGCATCGTGAACCGAAGGAATAAGTCCTGCTGGATTTTTTGCATTTTCAGCAACACATGTTTCGAATTCAACTAACTGCTCTGGAAGAATTTTGTTCTTCATTATTTGCCCTCCTTATTGTTGATTACTTTAAGTTTATCATATGACTTTATAAGGAAACTACAGATAAAACACGATTTTGATGAAAAACGGAAAATTCTCCTGTAATAAATGTTACTGGTTTCGCATAATCCCCTTTTTAATGCGACAAAATGGATATTATTGGATATTTTATAGTTTGTAAGACAGTTCTGATAAAAGTCATCCATCCAATGTCATTTATGTGCAAACTATGATTCTTTTAGTCGAAATTACCAATTAATAATAGTACTTGTTATGTTATAATTATAAGAACAAATTACTTAAGAATGGATGTAATTATATGAAGAAAATATTTTTACTTTTAATAGTACTTTTAGTAGGATGTACTAGCATTCAGGAAATAACTTCAGTGATTGACTGTGAGAAATTCCCTTCAGCAACTGAATGCGTAAAGGAAGAGGAACCCTCTAAGCCTATTATTATCCCTGACAAGGTTATTGATAAGGAACCTGATACAGAGCCGGAACCAGTAATCGAACCGGAACCTATTAGCGAACCAGAACCAGTTCCTTATAATGTTTGCGATGATTATCCTTTGCATGCAGAATGCATAGAACCACTGGATTCTTTTCAAGTATATACATACGAAAATGGACAAGAGTACTTTAATTCTTCCTTTAATATGAAGTTGTATATTGGTCCAGAGCAAAATGGACACGATTATTATTCTATTTATGAAACATTAGGAGAGAAATATCATAAGCTTAGTGACAAATATGATAACTATGACGGATACATAAATATAAAAACAATTAATGATAACCCTACTGAAACTCACTATTTGGAGGAAGAACTTTATGATTTAATTAAGTTCTCGATAACCAATTACGAGGTATCTAAAGGATATTTTGATATCTCTATAGGACCTATTACAAGCATATGGCATTACTACCGCGATAGATGTACTGATCACTATAACCAAGTCGCAGCACTATGTACATTGCCTCCAGAAGAAGAACTTCTAGTTGCAAATGAAAATGTTGATTTTGCGAAGATCGTTCTTGACGATGAGTTAATGTCTATTACTATGGAAGAAGGCATGAGTCTAGATTTGGGTGGTATAGCTAAAGGATATTTTGTTGAGATTTTAGCAAATGAGTTTATGCAACGTGGACTTCGTGCATTCATCATTAATGCAGGGGGAAATATTAAAACTTACGGGAACAAACCAGAAGAAGACTTTTATAAACTTTAAATCCAGGATCCTAATGAAGTAAGAGGAGAAGGTAAACTTCCATTCACGTTATATATACCTGGAGGATATTCATTAGTATCTTCGGGGGACCAAGTGAATTTCTATCTAGTTGATGGAGAAGTTTATCATCATATTATAAATCCTTACACAATGTATCCAGATCGGTATTCAAGACAAGTTACTATAATAACAAATGATTCGAGAGCTGCTGATATCTTATCTACCAGCGTTTATTTAATGACTTTAGAAGATGGATTAGAATTTGTTGATAGCTTAGAAAATGTAGAGGCTATTTGGTATGGGCTAGATGACGAAATTTATTATTCTAAAAATGCGTTAGATTTTTTAACCTTTGATGAGTAGTTGTGTTAATTTACAAGGAAAATTAATTTTGGTATAATGAAGAGTAATTCGGAGGATAAGTTATGAAAAAAACATATATGTTATTAGGTATAGTTGTAGCGATGATAGTTTTATCAGCGTGTGGGGATCCTGTGCCGGAAATTCCGCTGGAAACTCCTGAGCCTGATGTTACTGTAGATCCTAATGAAGATAACACACCTGAGGATGAACCAAATGAAATTTGTGAGCCAGTAGAAATATTTATTGACCGCGAAGTTTTAATACCAGCTGATGTTCTTATGCAAAGGAAATACAAGCCGGGTACGTACTTTAACTCTAGTGATGAAGTCAATGGAAATAAAGGATATGACTTTGTTGTTGTCGTAGTAGATGCCTACGGAGATATTGCAGGAGTTCATATCGATGAAAGTTACTCGGGCGAAGCAATGCTTTACGCAAGTGAGAGTGACGATATTTATGTGTTTGTCGAAGGAAATGGACAAACTATAGCCAGTTCTTATAGATTTATTGAGAAAGATTTATCTTATGAGTCGTATCCAACAAGCGAAGATGCATTTACAACTGATGACTTGATTGTAGGAATTCACTCAACTGAAATATTAGAACTTATCACTCTACAAGTAAATGAAACTAAATCTTATTTAGCGAAAACTCTAACGCTTAGTGGTCGATATGCATATCAAGAGCAAGTTCAAATGATAGCTAAGAAAATCGCAACTGATAACACTACATATGGATTTAATTTATATGAATCCGGGAATCTTGTAAAAACGGATTCAATAAGCGGAGTGTCAATTTCAGTTCTTCAGTACCTAGATTTGGTTCAGGAAATACTTGACGGAGAAGCTAAACTTACCGACAGCATTTATTTGATGTCTAAAGACAACCCGGCTTATGGAATTTATGAGCCTGGTGTACATTTTTCATTCTCGGATAGAGTATTAGAAGATGAAGCACTGAATATTGGAATTTCATTGATTGT
>CAJYBF010000187.1 GCA_913064935.1 uncultured Mollicutes bacterium | reverse complement strand
TTGTTGGGATTTCTTGCAGTAAAGGCATGAGTTTGTGGTCTATTTGTGAGTTTAGTCTCAACGTTTTCTCGAAGAGATGTATGCTACAGACGATGTTTTATTGTTAATAGCATTATCGGTTTATTGGGAGTTGGAATCATATTTACAGGCTCATTTATGATATGGATATTTATACCATTATTCTATATTGGAGCTTTTGTAGTATTGTTCGGTTTTATCATATTTGCCTTAGCAATCCTGTTGATTGCTGAATGCTAGAAAACCATTCTCCAAACAGAATGATTGAAAGAACGGTTATCTAACTTAGTTTTGAAAAGGGGTGGTTCTTGTACTATACAAGAACTATCTTTTTTATCACAAACACCCTATTTCACTTATATAATATGCAATAACCTAGAGAATTCTACTCCAAATCATCAGATTTCTTAAGAAACGAGTATAATCAGTTCACCTAGAACTACTAAAAGTGGATTTTTAATTATAATCTAAATACTATCCGATTACTATTAATGCAAATAAATGATATATAATTACCATTAAAAGACCTGTCCATAATTGATATTACTTTGAGGAATACAGAAATTCCTCGGATTGATAATCAATCCTAATCCGGCTTATTATAAGACATTGCTCTCTTGCTATCGAGCCAGCCTTTTGTTGTAGGATCGACTGCAATCCCTAGTGTTGCTAAAATTATAAAGATTGCTTTAACTATTTGCTCAAAATTTTCTAGAAACGGAATTAGATTTATTAAGTCTAATCCAAGCAATCTACACACAACAATTATTTGAGAAATCAGAGTAATCCAAAATATAGGGTTTTTACCTCTCACTTTAAAATTCAATTAACTCACCTCGTTTAATAATAATAATATTTAAAAACCCAAAATATTATGACAGTTAGTTAAAAAATATAGTTTTCACAAGTTAGATTGTAGACATTAAACATCAAAAAAAGCCTAGAAGGCTTTTTTTTGGTAATATATCGTAATAATAGGAGATCACGAGTGTTATCTCTTTCCTTGAGGTAAGAAATATTAACAGTTCATACATCCAGTTATAATAGTAGTCAAACCCGCTACATCATATATATTTGATCTATTCTTACAAAGAGAAATCTAATGTAATACTTTCTATGTCTTCTTTTATTTTAGTTGATTTACTTTGTAATGAAAGTTTAGTTGATCTTAACTTTGTTTGTATCCTGATAACGTTATGCAGTGCTTCCTTTACTTTATCGTGACTATCAGCGATTTTTCTCTGGACACTTAAATCACTAAAAATATTATCGAAAAATATATCTAGTGTTCTTAGTAGTCCAGAAAATTCTAAGTCTACCTTACCTAAAGCGAGATGGACATCTGACAATTCTTTAGAATACCTTTTAGCAAAGGCATTCGTTTCACGTATTTGTTGGCTCGCATCTTCTAATTTTCCATGCTTAATCATAGAGACTATCATACTTTTTCCCATAATTATATCAGCTGTACCCCAATTTCTAGCAGAGTTAAGTGTTTCAACAGTATTTTTAAGGGAATTATGACACTTCTCACCAGCCTGATACGCTTGCCTAATCTCGATTAATTCTCTTGCGATAGAATCTTCTTCTTTCATTAAGTCCTCTATCTTTTTAGCAGTCTCTAATGAAGAGGAATTTACTAGCTCATTTCTTTTTTGGATTAAGAAAACATTGAATTCTTCTTCAAGTCCGTTAATTTCATCTAGTTGCTTATTGTAGTAGATAAGTCTACTTTTCATATCCTGAAGCTCAAATAAATGACGGTCATATTTAATCTTAGTTGCAATATATTCTTCTTCTTCCTTTGTTAGTCGGTCCGCCTTTGTGCCAGTTAGGCCAGCGAATATACTAGTTAAGGTAAGTCTTTTAAGTTTATCAACGTCTTTTTTTTCCTTATTTAGAAAGTATTCAAATCGAATTAACTCCACTTCCTTTTCGTTAATTAATTGGGTAGTATCTTTTGCTTTTCTTTCTAGAGTCTCTTTATGTAATATCTTTTCTTTCATAATCTCCAGCTTATTAGTTAAATTAGTTTTCATGTTAACTCCCCCTCTACAGATAAATACTATTCATTTAATATAATTATATCACTGCAAACGCAATAGTTATTTTACCATTTTATATGTTTTCATAAATCTTTAAAATGTTATTAATTACTTCTTGAGGTTTATCCCAATGAATCATATGACCAGAATCACTAATCATAGAAGTTTTGATATTTGATTCCTTCTTCATATAGTTGATCAATGTTCTTCTTAAATCATTCCATTCACCTGAATTTGAATAATCGCAATGTAATAGAAATACATTGTTATCTATTGATTGATAAGTACCCTTTGTTGGATGTTTATACAGAGATAATATAACCCCTCTAGCTGTAGAGCCTTTACAATGCCAATAATATTTATTCTCTCTAGATACGATTAAGTCTTTAGTAGCTATCGTTAACGAAAGTGACGGCCTACTGTAATTCGATAATTCGGTATTGACTGCTTCATCATAAGAATCAAAGATGTAATTATCAAAGTCGTTTATACAGTAGTCAATCTCATCTTGCACATTGGTTTTAAATTGCTTGTTCTTAGCATCCTTATCGTGGTAACCCCCATCTAATAGTATTAGACTACTAACGCTCTTAGATGTCTTCTTATAGTGGTGTAGCGCTATATCAGCACCCCATGAGTGTGCGATGATTCTATATTTGCCTACTACAAACTTACTTATCACTTTTTCAAGCCAAATAAGTAGATTCGGCATTTCATATTCTTTTGCATTATCAAATGATTCTGTATGTCCATGTCCTGGTAAATCAGGTGATACAATAAAAAAATCATTTTCTAAATGATTGGCAATCTCGATGCAACTAATTCCAGTTCCACCTAATCCATGAAGGAATATAATAGGAGTAGAATTCAAATCACCCCATGTATTTACTCTGACATTTCGTTTATTTATTTCAAAATCTATCTTTTTCATTATGTATCTACATCTCCATTGTTGAATTTCTAAATCCACTATCAAATAAAGTATATCATACTAAAAAAAAAGCCTATAATAGACTTTCCCTCTCTACTGTACTGTAAACTAATTTGACTAATCTATATATTCCTCAAGAGTTATATCTTGTTCACCAATTTCCTTTGCTGAATCTACACCGACATGTCTTAAATGCCAAGGTTCATATTGATAACCAGTAATCTCCTCTTTTCCTTTAGGGTATCTAATGATGTACCCGAACTTAGATGCATTTTCTTTTACCCATTTTCCTTCTTTTGTATCTCCAAAGTCCTCTGAAAGACTTAAGTTAACAGATGGAGAGCTTACATCCATTGCTAATCCTGTTTGATGTTCACTTTCACCAGGTTTAGCACTAAATTGATTTGCAACTTCTTCCCCATACTCTGCTACGTTGCTCTCATAAATAGATTTTTGTCTATCATATGAACGATACCCAGACATTGCGAATAAATCTAT
>CAJYBF010000186.1 GCA_913064935.1 uncultured Mollicutes bacterium | reverse complement strand
TATTAGGTCGCGCGACGGTCAGAATATCTGCGCCGCCATCAAACGTTGCACCCGCACTATAAAAGTTATCTGTTTTATCTGCCCGATGAGGGTGTTCTGCCAATAGCCCATGATTGTTATGTTCCTCTTGTTGAGGGAAAAGCGGTGGCTTGCGAGTTTTTCAAGCAGACGTTTCGGTTGGCTGACTGGTATGTCCGTGTGGAGAAAGAAGTGCCGAAACAGGTTGTGAACGAAACCTATAGCTGGTTAGTCTTTGATCAGCATGGGCGACTGGATTTGCAAGCTGCTCACGCTATTGAGGAGTCACCCCTGCCGACTGAGACGGAAAGAGAAAGAATCAAACAGCAGTTATTTGATCTTGATATATGAGAATATAGGAGCATATTGGTCATGATTTCGCCTTATAACTTTTCCTGACATGAAAGACATAATCAGGATGTGGATCATATATCCCAGTAGCTGAGGATTGACAGAGTTCAGATAAATATATATTCATATTCCAATTATTTCTTTATGAACACCACTTCCCTATCATTGGAGAATAAAAAAAACAAGATAAAGATATCTTGTTTTTAAATAATTAAACGATATTTAATTATTTATTCAATGAAGATCATTTTACATTGCTTAACGAAATATCATACCTGGTATAATTACTAAAACTTCAATTGCTCGTAACTTAGATATGAAAGAGTTCATTGATAAAACAAAAGCAGCAGAGTTAGAAGATAAATCAAGTAACTTAGGTGTAGCTTCTGTTCATGGTGATTTATACGTTGGAGGTATTGCCGGAATCAATGCGGGAGATATCAATAATGTATATGTCGGCGGAGCTCTTATCGGTGGTAGAGACTTTGTTGGTGGAATTACAGGTTTAACATTAGAAAATGGTAGTATAACAAAATCATATGTATTTGCAGAAATCGCAATAAAAGATGAGGCTGGAATTAAAATTACTACAGCATCAGACAAAACAACATTAACAACATATGAAATTGCGCCTAGTGGTTATGATAGTGCTAGCGTATTATATAAACCTTTAGTAAATTCATCTACAGATAATACATGGGTACCTGGTGATGATGAAAAACCAGAGTTACCAATATTTGAAATAGCTGACTTAGCAATGGTTGGAGACGAATTCTCAGATACTGGAATACTACTTTGGCAACAAGGTGTTGTTACTAGCGTAGATATTACGTTAGAAAATGTAGTTGTTTCTCACGGATCAACTGTAGAAGTTGGATTTATGGTTAATCCATCTAATGCACCAGATACATTTACATTATGGACATCAAGTGATGATTCAATTGTAGAAGTAGTAGGAGAAGGACTAATTAAAGGTGTAGGCGCTGGTACAGCAACAATAACTGTAACTACTAGAGATGGTGAACTTACAGATACAATTTCTGTAACGGTAGATGATTATATTAAAATTGATACTTTATCTGTTACTGCAGTTGAAATTACATTACCAGCAGCAAATGATTCAGATGATAGACAGGAAATTACGATCGCATCAATTATTACAATCAATGTCGCAGATATCTTGCCAGCAGATGCTGCATATCAAAATTATACAGTTACAACATCAAATTCGAGAGCAACAGCAGATGGAAATGTAGTTACAATTGTATATGGTAATACAGGACCAGGTAGTGTAAGCGTATATGTTACATTCGAAGATCCAACAATTGGAAAACTTAATTATAGATTTACTACAATAGAAGTAACTGAATAACGTAGGAATTGGGGATAATTTATAAATGAATTTAATAGAGAGATCAATTAAACTACACAAAGAACTGAATGGTAAAATTGAAATACGAAATAAATACGATATTAAAACAAAAGATGATTTAGCTTTAATTTATACACCGGGAGTTGCAGCAAGCTGTTTGAGAATTAAAGACAACCCTGAAGAATCTTATCAACTAACAAGTAGAAATAATACAGTTGCTGTGATTAGTGATGGAACAGCAGTTTTTGTACTTGGTGATATTGGGCCCCTTGCAGCAATGCCTGTAATGGAAGGAAAATCTGCATTATTCAAAAAGTTTGGTAATGTAGATGCAATACCCATAGTATTAGACACCAAAGACACCGAAGAAATTATAAAAACTATTTCCTATTTAGCTCCATCATTTGGTGGAATCAACTTAGAAGATATTAGTGCACCAAGATGTTTCGAAATTGAAAGAAGATTACGTGAAATGCTGGATATTCCAGTATTTCATGATGATCAGCATGGTACTGCCATAGCCAGTGGAGCAGCATTAATCAATGCCTTGAAATTTGTTAATAAGGAATTAAGTGAAGTTACAATAGTTGTAAATGGTGCCGGTAGTGCAGGTATCGCAATCACAACTTTCCTAATGGAACTTGGGGCAACAAACATTATTGTTTGTGAAATCGGTGGTATAATGGAAGTACAAGATGAAACATTAAATAGTCATCAAAAACAATTAGCAGAAAAAACGAACCCTCATGGAATCAAAGGTAAACTTCAAGATGCTTTAAACCGAGCAGATGTTTTTATTGGGGTAAGCGCAGGGAATGTTGTTAGCAAAGAAATGGTTTCATCTATGAATGAAGATGCAATAATATTTGCATTGGCTAATCCAACTCCAGAAATCAACCGTGAAGATGCACTTGATGCAGGTGCAAGAATTTACGGTGCAGGAGTATCAAATGTGCCAAATCAAATTAACAACGCACTAGTTTTTCCAGGCTTATTCAAAGGAGCCTTAGAAGCTAGAGTAAAACAAATAACAATCGAAATGGAAATTGCAGCATGTAAAGCATTAAGCGCTGTTATACCTGAAAATTCATTACAGGAAGATTACATAATTCCCGATATTTTTAATGATTTAGTCAGCGCAGGAATTTGTGAAGCTATCATAAAAATTAGTAAGTAATAAAGAATCCATAAAAATGGAATGATTCCGATATTTTATCGAATTATTCCCTTCTTATATCAAATAAATGAATAAAGACACAAATATTAAAAAAATTATGAGGTGATAGCATTAAGAAGTTATTATATTTAGCAGGATTTATGACAGTTTTTCTTACACTAACAGCATGTGATATTGCCAGAGCTGATCATTGTGATATTAATGAGAAATTGATTGATGGACAGTGTTATGATACAGATAAATTACCTCAATCAGATACCGATAATCTTTTCAAGTTAAATGTAGGTAATACTGAAGGATGGGAACTATTTGCAAATCATAAGACCGAACCTTCAATGAATATAAAAGATGGTGAATTTACATTTACTCAAGCAAACAAAGATGAGGATACTACATGGTCTAGAAAGTTTACATATAAAACTCTAGACATTGATGGTGCAAAAGATTATAAAATAGAATTTAATGCAATTGGAACTTTAAATGAAATGCTTACAATTTACTTGCAATTTGGTAGTACAAATTCATTTTACGAACAAGAATTCACATTGAATGGGAGTGATCAATCGTTTACTCT
>CAJYBF010000185.1 GCA_913064935.1 uncultured Mollicutes bacterium | reverse complement strand
TTTAAATGTGTTTGGTTAGGTGGCAGTTTGATTTAGTTGCTCTCTATCGGATTTTTTAAGTGGGAATAGCTATTAATAAAAAAATTTCCTTAAAGAAGGAGAACAAGATATATCATTGAAATTAATGTAATTCTGATAAACTCCTCATAAATAAGCAAATCGAATTGGATTTCAAAATGAACAAGTACGGCCTCTGTGGTCTAACTTCCCCCAACTCCACCAAATAATATGAGGTGGCTTCCAAAAGTTGGAGAGATGGTAAATTAATAAGAAAATGGTTGAACAAATGTTCAACCATTTTTTTAATTATACCCTCCACATGCTTGGTAATATGGATGGCCATGGTAGTAACAATAAGGTGAATTAATACAATAAATTGGATTGAAGTGTGGTAATCTCCTTCTTTGACAATGCCTGGACCTAGGTTTACAATAATCGTCTATTCCCTTTAAATCATTGTAATGAAAATTGTGTTTACCGCATCTATTGTTTTCGATATGTTTGATGCATTTACAATCACTATCAATTCGTCTACTAGAATGGTCACAACAAGTTGTTCTCTGACAACAAGATGACTTATGATGACAGTACAGTTTATCCATAAAATTCCTCCCTTTTTGTCAATACACTTTATAATATGAGGGAGTTGTCTACTTATAAACTTAACTTGCCTATAGAATAAGTAAATGAAGTATGTTTTTGTCACTTGTGGGTATTCCATACTCACTTTTTAAATGAATCAAATGAATTTAGAAATGAATATGAGTTGATATTAAGATTACATCCAATATTTGATTATATTGTAATGAAATTGAAATAGATTATTAAGTAACTGTGAAACAACAAAGTAGAAGGTACTAAATAGTCAATAATAATTATTTATATAAAAATGAGTTGTTTGTAATAAGTCAAATTCTCATAAAAACATACTCTAGTATTAGAAAGGGGGAATTTTATGAGTTACGGCGGATACGGTTATGGTGGCGGATATGGTTCCGGTGGCGGATACGGATGCGGAAGCAATTCCGGTTGCGGTTATGGTCGCTGTTGCTGTGGTTCTGGAAATGGCTACTCAATAGTCCTAGTACTATTTATATTGTTGGTTATTATAGGTGCTTCCACTAATTGCTAAGTAATCTCTGCTCTTCTAACAAAATAGTTTCATTTTTTAGTTAAGTATTATTTAACTATGCATAAAAAAGTTGATTACAATATGTAGTTAACTTTTTAATTTCTATTTTAAGATATATCAACAAACTAAATTAGATGATAAAAAAGTGATTATTCCAAATAACATTCGAACTGCAGTAAGAAAGATACAAGAAGCCTTTTGTAATCTTAGAGGAGTATCTTGGTAGAGATTTTTGCTATAGTGATTTTCCTTCATGCTGTGATATAGCATTAACTCTTCTTGATGAAAAGCCTCCAGATTTAAGCAACTCTCTATGGTATAGACTGTATATAATTCTCTAGGGTAGCCAAGTGGTGGCCACAAACATTTTACCAATGCATATAGTAATATAAGAGAAGTGGTTATACTAGCATCTATCACCACTTAATAGGAGGTATTTATGAGAATTACCATGGAGTTTCTCGTCAGGAACTTTTTAAAATTATTTATGAGGTGGAGCTACTGGATTTCCAAAGAGAAAAGAGTATTTGCAGATTCCGCACCTAATTTAGAATTTGATGGTATACATATATATGCGATTAAGTTAAGTAAGAAGTGGAAATACATGAGTGATCCATTGTTTGGTGTTTATAATACCATAGCTAGTCCGGAAGTGGCTTGGAGAATTTTAGAGGGTGATTGTGATGATTTTGCATCACATCTGATTCAATTATCAAGGAATTATAAACCTATTTTACTAACATACTTCACATGGAATGTAAGAAACGCCCATACAGTAGTGTTAATAATGAATCAGAATAAATATTATACAATCAATTGGGGTCAATTATACCAGTCATCAAGCTTTAAGATGTGTATAGAAAGACTAGAGAAGTATGCAGGTAGTAAAATAATCTCCTACCATACTGCTAAATATGATTACATAAAGAGAAGATTTGTTCCATCAAGAGTAAATTAACATGAACTTGATAGAAATAAGGAGAATTTTATTATTAATATATCTTGTAAGTAATTACAAGATATAAATTCACCAGATGACTATAAAAAAGAAAAACAAGAAATAACTTATATAGTCATTGATATACTTGAGTCGAAATATCCAGGAATTAAAGAGAAAATCGAAGTGATTGACATCGCAACACCTACTACTTTTGAAAGATAAGCACAATCATATAGGGGAGCTTATATGTCATTTATTAGGGATCCCGGTTGAAATGTATTTCAAACGATTAAGAACATTTATAGGTTTATTAAGGGCACTGACCATTATGTCCAGTGCTTATTGTGAATTAACCTTTATTTTGCTTCGATCTCGATGTTAGTGTCAATGCAGCCAAGACATTGACTAACTCGCTCCCGAAGAATTTACCTGAATAGTAGTTTAATTAGTTATCGTATTTGACATTTTATGTAAGTAGTAGTATAATTCTAACATAATGTTATGTATTTCTAACATATAATATATGGGAGGTATTTATATTAAACTCAACAAAAGTAGATTAATGGTTCTAATAATGTTATTTATTTCATTCGTAATTGGTATTGTTTTTTATCTAATAAAAAATGGTGGTTCTATTGATTTCTCAATTTATATCGCAATATCAATAGTTTTTCTTTTCGGAGTATATTTGATTAGAAATATAACAGCATTTAAGAATGGAGAAGTACTAGAGGATGAACTGAGTAAAAAAACTATAAACACAGCCGCAAGTAGAGCTTTTTACATATCACTTTATTTATGGATATTTATGAACTATAAATTCGATTTAGGAACGGATATTATGTTATTTGGTGTAGGGGGTATGGTAGTGATTTTCCTTCTTAACTATTTTTATATTCTTTATACAGGAAAAGTCGATTGAAAACAAGAATGAAAGAATTAAGAGCAAAATGCAATCTAACTCAGCAAGATGTAGCCAATGCAGTTAGTGTTAGAAGAGAAACGATTTCTTTTCTAGAAAAAGGAACCTATAATCCATCACTAAAACTAGCAGTCCAAATAGCAAAATTATTTAATTCAAATGTAGAAGATGTATTTCTTTTTACAGACGAGGAACTTAAATAAAAGAATAATCCAAATTGATTGTTGAATATTCAATAATCGTGATGGGCAATCTTCGAAACTAAGAGGAAAATAAGCACTAGACTATTGACTATTATGAAGTATGTAAGAACGGAACGATGCAATCAATGTTTTAAGTAGATTTAGCATATAAATTACTGGAAATTGTAGTGAGTATAAATGTCAACTTAAGATTCCCCACTTTTGGTCATTTAAGATTCCTCAGTTCTTCCTAGCTTAAGTTTGTCCTTAATCCTGTAAGATGGTCCAGTAATATTAAATAAATAAGAGTAGTGTAATAT
>CAJYBF010000184.1 GCA_913064935.1 uncultured Mollicutes bacterium | reverse complement strand
TGATTTAAATGTTAAAGGCAATAAAATAGTATTAGTTGGGGGTGGGGTAGGTGTTCCACCATTACTATATTTAGCTAAGGAGTTAAAGAAAGCAAATAAAAATCTAAAAATAGTTTTAGGATTTAATTCGCGAGATGATGTCTTACTAGAAGACGAATTTAACGAACTAGGTGATGTGTTTGTAACTACTGTTGATGGTAGTTATGGAACAAAAGGATTTGTAACTGACATTCTAAATGAAATAGAGTTTGATCATTATATGACATGTGGTCCTGAACCTATGTTATTAGCAATACTTAAAAACTATCCCTTAAATGGTCAGTTATCATTTGAAGAGAGAATGGGATGTGGATTTGGAGCTTGTATGGGATGCAGTTGTAAAACATTAACAGGATATAAAAGAATTTGTGTTGAAGGTCCTGTTATGAAATCTGAGGAGGTAATTTATGAGTAAGCTAAGTATTAAATTACCCGGAATGAAATTAGATAATCCGATTATTCCTGCAAGTGGGACATTTGGATTTGGGTACGAGTTTTCAAAGTTCTATGACATTAACATACTAGGTTCAATAATGACTAAAGGAACAACTCTTGAAAGTAGATTTGGAAATCCAACACCAAGGATTGCTGAAACTAGCTCAGGGATGCTTAATGCAGTTGGATTACAAAATCCAGGTGTTCGTAATGTCATATCAGAAGAGTTTGTTAAATTAGAAAAAGTTTATCAAAAGAAAATAATAGCTAATGTATCTGGGAGTACCATAGAAGAATATGTAGAAGCAGCAAGACTTCTTAGTGAATGCGATATCGTCGGAGCGTTAGAAGTTAATATAAGTTGCCCTAATGTAAAGTGCGGTGGAATGGCATTTGGAACAAGTCCTGCTATGGCAAGTGAAGTAACTAAAGAGGTAAAAAAAGTTAGTAAAAAACCTATCTACATTAAGCTAAGCCCAAATGTTACAGATATAGTTGAGATTGCAAAGGCAGTTGAAGAAGCAGGTGCTGATGCCATTACGATGATAAATACTTTATTAGGAATGCGATTAGATTTGAAAACATCTAAACCCATTTTGGCAAATAAGATGGGTGGGTTTAGCGGACCAGCAATTAAACCTGTGGCGATTAGAATGGTTTATCAAGTTTATCAAGCAGTAAAGATTCCTATTATAGGAATGGGCGGAGTAATGAACGCTGAGGATGTTTTAGAGTTTATGTACGCGGGAGCAACCGCAGTTGGGGTAGGGAGCGCGAATTTAGTGGATCCATACGCTTGTAAAAACATAATAGAAGATTTACCTAGAGTAATGAAAAAATACGGAATCGAAAGATTAGAAGATGCAATTGGGAGGGCACATAATGAATAATGTTATTATCGCTTGCGATTTTGAAAACCGCGAAGTATTGATGGATTTTTTAAAACAATTTGAAGGTACTTCACCGTATCTAAAAATTGGTATGGAGTTGTTCTATGGAGAAGGACCAGATGTTGTAAAAGAGGTAAAAGAACTTGGATTTAAAGTTTTCTTAGATTTGAAATTACATGACATTCCTAATACAGTGCGTAAAGCTATGAGGAACTGTGCAAAACTAGGAGTAGACATTATTAATTTACATGCTGCTGGTTCTATTGAGATGATGAAAGCAGCTAAAGTTGGATTGATTGAAGGATCTACTGGTAAAAGACCATTACTAATTGCTGTAACACAACTTACATCTACTAGTGAAGAGGTAATGAATAACGAACTACTTATAAATGAAACTTTAGAAAACACAGTTAGGAAATATGCTTTGAATGCAAAAAAAGCAGGATTAGACGGAGTGGTTTGTTCGCCGCTTGAATCAAAAATGATTCATGAAGTTTGTGGGAATGATTTCTTGACAATAACTCCAGGTATTAGATTATCTGATAACTCAAATGATGATCAAGTGAGAGAATTTAAACAAGAAATTGCAAGTGAGCTAGGAGGTAACTTGATAGTTGTTGGTAGAAGAATTACCGCGAGTGAAGATAAGTAAGGTAGTTATAAATATATTAGTGAAGAGTTTAACAATGGAAAATAAAATCGCTAAGTTGCTTTTGGAGATTAAAGCAGTTTTCTTGAGTCCAGATGAACCATTCACCTGGGCAAGTGGAATTAAATCCCCAATTTACTGTGATAATAGACTTACACTTTCTTATCCCAAAGTAAGAACAGAAGTTGAAAACGGATTAAAAAACCTTATTGAAGAACACTATTCAAATGTTGATGTAATAATGGGTACATCTACTGCTGGGATTGCTCACGCAGCTATTGTAGCCGATAAGATGGATTTACCTATGGGATACGTCAGAGGTAGTCAAAAGTCACACGGAAGAACTAATAAGATAGAAGGTAAAGTTTCCAAGGGAGATAACGTTGTAGTTGTAGAAGATTTAATTTCTACTGGTGGAAGTGTTATCGAAGTAGTAGAAACTTTAAGAAGTATTGGTGCAAATGTACTTGGGATTGTATCGATATTTACATACGGATTACAAAAAGGAAAAGATAGACTTAAACAAGCAAATATCAAGAATGTGTCGTTGTCGAATTTTGATGCACTTGTAAAAGTTGCGAATGATGAATCTTATATAAAAAGCGAGGACCAAGTCAAATTATTAAGGTTTAGGTCGAATCCGAGTGATCCATGTTGGATGAAATAAGTCGAACTTTCGGCTTTTTTATCGCATTTTGCTGTATATATAGCTATCGTTCGACAAAAGGTGTACGAACCTTGTAATCTTTGCTATGATGTCTAGGGGGAAAAACATTGGAGAATGATAGCAGTTACGATTTTTCGCACTTGAGAGTCTTATATGTAGAAGACACAAGTGCATTCCAAACTATGATGGAGGGAATATTCAAATTTTTGAAGATTGACAAGTTCCACATTGTCAATAACGGAATAGAAGCAATAGAATACACATACAAGAACGATTACGATGTAATAATTATTGATCTTGAGATGCCATATATGGGTGGACACGAGGCGGTTAGTATAATACAAAATAAGTTAGAAGTGAGTACACCAATATATGTATGCTCAACAGTTGATAGTTTTACAAGCGGGAATATAGATAACAATATTTATCAAGAAGCAATAGCTAAACCATTTCAATTTGAGGACATAGTAAAAGTGTTAGAGAAGAATACTACATAGAAAATAAAGAGGATATTCCTCTTTTATTTTTGTGCAAAAATTGTTATAATTATGAATTGAGGTGTGATATGAAAAGGGAAATAGCATTAGAGTTTTCTAGAATCACAGAAGCAGCAGCTTTAGTTGCATATTACCATTTAGGTAGAGGCGATAAAAATGCAGCGGACGATTCGGCGGTTTTGGCAATGCGCTATATGCTTAACAAGACGGAAATTTATGGAAAAATAGTTATTGGTGAAGGTGAAATTGACGAAGCACCAATGCTTTTTATTAATGAAAAAGTTGGTTTAGGTGGTCCTAGAGTAGATATTGCTGTTGATC
>CAJYBF010000183.1 GCA_913064935.1 uncultured Mollicutes bacterium | reverse complement strand
AAAAACGTGGTAAATATGTAATTATTGATATTATTTTTAAAATTATTTGGATTTGCAAGTATAGTTGTTTATGCTTCAAACACAGTAGGTACCATAGTAGATGAATTTGATTATAGAACTCATCTTTTAGGTGCTTTTGTTGGAGGGTTATTATTAGCAGCTGTTACGAGTTTACCGGAGTTCATTACGGGTATTACATCAACTGTTATTTATAATGAACCAGGATTAGCATTTGGGAATATATTTGGATCAAATATATTTAACTTAGTTATCTTATCAGTAATGGATATAATATTCGCAAGAAAAATTATTTATTCGAAGATCAAAGAAATAGATAAAGCAAACAAATTATCAATACTTATTTATTTCATCATTTTAATTCCTTTCATTACTAATATTCTTTTAGGTACTGGAATACTTAACATTGATGTTAATAATGAATTCTTTATTAATTTCCAAAATGCACAGATATTAGGTTTCTCATTATTATCGATAGCTATCTTAGTTATTTACTTCATTAGTGCAAAAACACTTTCTGAAAGTGACGATGGTGGAGATGATGATGGACGTAAACAAAAAGGTAAGTTTTCTAAACATAGTGGTAGAACAATTACGTTATTGTTTATATTTTGGGCAGGTGTATTAGTTGCGGCAGCTTATTTCATTACAGGTACTACTAATGATATAGCTATTCTAACAGGAATGAGTGCATCATTCGCTGGTGCATTGTTCTTAGGAGTTGCAACATCTTTACCTGAATTAGCTACATGTTACACGTTAGTTAAGTTAGATAATTATGAAGCCGCTGCGGGTGGAATTGTAGGAAGTAACATATTTAACTTTACAATTATCGCAGTTGTTGATATATTTATAAAGGAAAATATTATAGATTTGATTGTAAATGACCCAGCAGTTAGTCAAAATGCACTAACGCTATTGATTTTAGGACTAATAAACTCTATAATATTAATGTTAGCACTTATGCGTAAGAAGAAATTCCACAATAAATTAGTTTATTTGGTACCATCTGTGTTGATTATTACAAATTATGTATTTTACTTAATTATTTCATTTGTCTAGGAGGATAAGTTAATGGATTTTTTATGGGTAGATGTACTATTAATAATAGTTGGTGTTATATTAATAACTCTAGTTGTTTTACAAGGAACGAAAGATGATATAGCGCAAGCCTTTTCAGGAGAAAAGTCGGAACTATTTGCTAATAAGAAGGAACGTGGATTTGAGTTACTATTAAGTAGAGTTACTTATAGTACTGTATTTGCATTCTTGACATTAGCGTTCATTGCATCGTTTATTGTTGAACGTGGATTATTAGGATAAGAACACCTAAGGTGTTCTTTTTTTTGATTTACGTTTGAACGTTTAAGTTTTCGTGTATGATAGTTTAATTTGTTAGCAAAATATAAGTGGAGGTGTTTAGGTTGAAAGATCAATTACTGAGTGTGATACAAAAACCAACCACAATTGAAGAGTTGAAAAGTATACTAGCAATAACTGATGCTAGTAATTTTAAACTATTAGTAAAAACCTTAAATGAGTTAGAAGATAAAGGTCATTTAATTATTAAAGATGACTATTATGATTTAGCAACTAATCATGGTATTTATGTAGGTGAGTTATCTATAAATAAAAAAGGTTTCGGTTTCGTTGATACCGAAAGCTTAGATTCTGATATTTTTGTACCTAAACATGAGATATCAAACGCCATGCATCGAGATATAGTTATTGTTCAATCAACTAGACCTAAGGGTGAAGGATTTAAACAAGAAGGTAGAGTATTAAGAGTATTAAGTAGAAGTAATAAATTCTTAATAGGAACTTATTATGATTATAAAGACAGAGGATACGTTACGCCTGATGATGCAATTTTCGCAAAGAAAATTAAAATAAGGAAAGAGGATTCTTTAGGAGCTGTAGAGAATCATAAAGTTAGAGTAGAGATATTAGATTATTTTGAAGAATCAGTTAAGGGTCAAGTTGTAGAAATTTTAGGTCATAAAAATGATCCTGGGATGGATATATTAAGTATTGTTTATAAACATAACTTTAGACCTGATTTTCCAAAAGACGTGCTAGATGAAGTTAAAGATTTCAATGATGTTAAAGAGAATGAATTAGAAAATAGAGTTGATTTAAGAGATAAATTGTTTATAACAATTGATGGTGCTGATGCTAAAGATTTAGATGATGCTGTTTGTTTAGAAAAAAGCGGTGATAATTTCGTTTTAAGCGTAAGTATCGCTGACGTGAGTAATTATGTTAAAGAAGGTACAAGCCTAGACAAAGAGGCTTTAAAACGCTCTACAAGTGTTTATTTAGTAGATAGAGTAATACCAATGATTCCAAGAAAACTATCTAATGGAATTTGTTCACTAAATCCAAATGTTGATAGACTTACTTTGACATGTGAAATGGAAATAGATAAACACGGGACTGTGATTAATCATGACATTTATCAGTCAGTGATTAATTCTAAGTACCGTATGACTTATACAGAAGTAAATGATGTCTTAAAAGGAAATATTGAGGCACAAACAAAATATGCTCAAATAGTTTCATTATTCTTTGATATGAATAGATTAGCTAAGATATTAAATTCAAGAAGAGAAAGACGTGGATCAATTAACTTTGAGACTAATGAACCAAAGATTATTGTAGATGAAACTGGTTTTCCTACTGATATAATTGTACGAGACAGAGAAGACTCTGAAAAACTAATCGAAGAGTTTATGTTAGTTGCGAATGAAACGATAGCTGAACATTTCCACTGGTTAGATTATCCGTTTATTTACCGTACTCATGATGAACCAAATGAAGAGAAATTAAGAAATCTTTATAAACTAACAGGAATGTTAGGTTTAAAAATAAAAGGAACAGCAAATTCTGTTCATCCAAGTGCGTTGCAAGACTTACTTAAATCAATTGAATATCTTGATGGAGAAACGTCACCAAATTACTATTTTCTTGTTATCGGCTCTGGTACGGAGGCATACAAAGTTGCAGATTTCGCTCAGAAAAATCAAAATGTAACGTATTTATCCCTCCTACCTAAGGATGAATTTGATAAATTAGTAGGTATTTCGGATTTTTGATTTATATTTCTATATAACAGATTTACAATCCCTAATTTTCCATCGCGATTATTGACATATATGGAATATTCAATTCCAGTTATTGTGATGGCTAATAATGCCACTGATTTAGGCGATATTGTTGAGGAGGGGAATTTTGGATTTAAATGTAATATTAAAGACACCAAAATTCTATACAAAAAATTGTTCTCGGTATCGCACTGAGAGCAATTTTTATTTTCGTTACTATTCCTTGCCAATTGTATTAGCTAATATAATCATTATAATTTTTGATATGGAAACTATTTACAAATTATTTCATAGTAGAACAGAGATTGTAGTGTGTCGATAAATGTCTAACTTTGCTATTTAACACAGGCTATCAGTTCCATGTTGTGTGATCTAATTAATTTACTTTTATGTCACTATCTTTTGAATA
>CAJYBF010000182.1 GCA_913064935.1 uncultured Mollicutes bacterium | reverse complement strand
ATTAAATAACATTTCCTCGCTTAAAGCATAAGCTATACCCATACTTACTCCACCGTGTACTTGACCAAGTGCAGATTTAGGGTTAAGGATAATTCCACTATCATGAACATTTATTATATCTAGGATTTTTACTAATCCTACTTTCAAGTCTACTTCCAGTTCCACGAATGTACAACCATGTGCGATTGTATTCGTATCAGCATGGTGAGTAACTTCAGCGGTGATGTGTTTTGAATTTTCTCTATGATAAAAAGCTTCAATTGCTACTTCGCTAACAAGAATTATATTATTACCTTTTGAGTCGATTACAAAGTCATCTTTTATGTACACAGCTTCATTATCTTGTAAGTAGTTTGCATATTCAATAATCTCTTTTTTAAGTTTAATTCCGCATTTTTTTACCGCATGACCAGATATATATGATTGACGAGATGCATAAGCTCCTGAATCATATGGTGTTACATCTGTGTCTTGAGCGGAGATTACGAATATTTTCTTAGGACTGATTCCTGTGATTTCAGCAGCCATTTGCATAAATACTGTGTCCGAACCTTGGCCTATTTCTGTAGCTCCAACTTGAACTTGGATAGAACCATCTTGATTTAGGATCATTCTACAACTTGCTGTTTCTAATGATATTGGGTAAACTCCCGTTTTGTATGAAAATATAGCTAATCCTACACCTTTTCTTACATCACTTGATTGGTTTTGATATTTAATATGTTTTTCTCTAAAGTTTAAGTGCTTTGCACCAACCTCAATACATTTATCTAATTCATTAGTTAAACTAGGGATTGTATTTAATGGATCAACGAATCCCTCTTTTATCATATTAATTTTTCTAAGTTTGATATTATCAAAATTCATAGCCTTTGCGATGTTTTCCATATGAGATTCCAAAGCGAAACACATTTGAGGAACACCGTATCCCCTCATAGCTCCTGATACTGGTAAGTTTGTGTAAACAGAAGTGAACTCAACATCAGTTGCTATTTTATCTTGGTAAAGTTGCTTAACTATATGAGCAGAACCAGCTAAAACTGAATGCCCATGTGAAGCATAAGCTCCTTTATTAGCAAACATTTTTACTTTTCTTGCAATTAACTCCCCATCATCGTTTACTGCTGATTCGATATTAATCTTCATTGCATGGCGTACTCTAGTATTAACAAAACTTTCTTCTCTAGTTAATTCCAACTTAACGCATTTTCCACCTAATTGTTTCGATAACCAAGCGTTGAGTGGTTCATATAACACATCTTGCTTACCGCCAAATCCTCCACCAATAAACGGCTTAATCACTCGAACCTCTCCCCAAGGGATACCAAGGGCTTGCCCAATAACTCTTCTTGCGATATGAGGAATTTGAGTTGAACTTACAACTACTATCTTACCGTTTTCTTCATAAGCAAATGAGGTTGGATTTTCCATAAAACAATGTTGAACAGTAGGTAATTCAAATTCATCCTTGAAGAAATGAAGTTTTTTATTTCTTGTTGCCTCTTCATAACTTACTCCACCAACATTATACTTTGAACTTGCTAAAACATTAGTTGGAGATTCCTCGTGAATAATTATGTTTGATTTTAGTGAGTCCTCAATTGTTAGTAAGGGTTCATATACCTCATATTTTACTTCTATTAATTTTAAAGCTTCTTTAGCTATCAGTTCTGATTCAGCAACAACTACAGCTATATCGTCACCATAATATCTAACTCTAGCATCCAGAAGTAATCTGTTTGATATATCTTGGTGTGATTCATCAGTACTCCAAGGATGTCCTGCGGTTGGAAACTTTATGTTAGGAACATCAAAACAAGTGTAAATTTCTATTACACCTTGAATTTTAGCTTTCTTTGTATTAATATCTACAACTAATCCATTAGCGATAGTACTATGTAAGATTTTCGCAACATAAGCTCCTTTTGGTACTAAATCATCAGTATATTTAGCCCTACCAGTAACTTTGTCATAAGCATCTACTCTTACAATACTTTTACCAATTGCCATAAATACCCCTCATTCCTATGTTTGACTTTCAATTGATTTTAGCACGAAATATATAAGGTGTAAAATGAGTAGATAGAATTAGTATCTTTTTAGAAAATAATGTATTATATAATTAGTATGAAGTTCAATATTTAATGGGGGTAGACCATATGGGTAAATTTACTTTGAACGGAGAAATAGTTAATGTTGAGAGTAGCAAATCATTAATAAAATATTTAAGAGATGATATGAAGTTGACATCTGTTAAAAATGGATGTAATAAGGGTGTATGTGGAACGTGTACTGTGTTGATAGATTCAAAACCTAAACGAGCTTGTGTCTTGACAACCGATAAAGTTGAAGGTAAAAGCATTATTACACTAGAGGGAATTGATGAGTCTGAGAAATCAGTTTATGTTAATGCTTTTAGTAAGGTAGGTGCAGTTCAATGTGGATTCTGCATACCCGGAATGATAATTGCAGCAAAAGGTCTAATTGACAATAACCCTAATCCAACAGAAGAAGATGTAAAAAAATCGATTAGGAATAATTTATGTAGATGCACTGGTTATGTAAAAATAATTGAAGCGATTCTTCTAGCGGCAAAAGCTTTTAATGACAATAAAAAAATTGATTTATCTAGTTCTAGAAAAGTTGGAGAATCAATGGTTAGATACGATGCTGTTGATAAAGCCAGAGGTGTTGCAAAGTATGCTGATGATATATACATGGAAGACATGCTTTATGCATCTGTTTTAAGATTAGACATTCCTAGAGTGAAAATAAATAGTATAGATATAACTAAGGCTTCCAAATTAGCTGGGGTAGAAAAGATACTAACTGCTAATGATGTTCCTGGTGAAAATTATCAAGGATACATATTTAAGGATTGGCCAACTTTAGTACCAGTTGGTCATGAAACAAGATACATTGGTGATGCGGTAGCTCTTGTTGCTGCATCAACAAAGGAAATTGCTGATGAAGCTATAAAACTAATAGAAGTAGAATATGAACAACTAGTTCCAATAACTTCTTGTGAAGAAGCATTAAAGAGTGATGCATACAAGATTCATGAATTAGGAAATTTACTAAAAACAACTCACGTAGTTAAGGGTGATGTAGAATCTGCGATTAGAGATTCCAAATTTGTCGTTGAACATACTTTTAACACCCCAACTAGTGAGCATGCATTTTTAGAGCCTGAGAGTACAATATCGTTTTATGATGAAGATGTGTTGGTAGTTTACTCTAGTTCTCAAAGTGTACATCATGACCATCATGAGATTGCTAGAATTCTAGGACTAGACCACGATCAGTTAAGAATAGAAAGTAAAACTATCGGTGGTGGCTTTGGTGGTAAAGAAGACTTAAGCATTCAGCACCACGCTGCACTGTTAACTTACTACACTAAGAAGCCAGTTAAGCTAACTTTATCAAGAGAAGAAAGTATGAAAGTTCATCCGAAAAGACATGCTATGGAACTTAAATTTAAAATGGGATGTGATGAGTTAGGAAATTTCACATTCGTTCAAACTGAAATTCACGCTGATACAGGTGCTTATGCATCACTTGCGACAG
>CAJYBF010000181.1 GCA_913064935.1 uncultured Mollicutes bacterium | reverse complement strand
TTTTTATAGAATGATTAAATTTAGCCAAGGTTTTCTAAAACTATGTTACATACAAGCAAAGATCACAATAAGAAAAAAACCTAGAGATATTTGCTATTTGTAAAGATGATGATTTCATTGGATTAGTTATGTATAATACGTTGAAAGAGGAAATAGATAGTTGTTTGATTTATAGAATAATGATAGATAAAATGCATCAGGGCAAGGGGTATGGTAAAGTTGCTACAAAGTTGGTTATTTCTAATATGTCTCAATTACCTGAATGTAAAAAAAATGCAGTAGGATATCATCCTGAGAATCAAGGGGCTCACAATTTATATTCGTCTCTAGGATTTATTGATAGTGGAGATATATTTGGTAAGGAAATGGCTGTAGTGCTTGAATTAATTGATAATAAATAAGATTTTTGTTGATACATTTTTCAAGATTTTAGTGATAAAGAAGAGATAACAAAATCTATAACACGTTTTGCCAGAGAGACTATGAATAAGTCTCTTTTTTAGATTACATGTTGTTTCAGTCTCCACCACAGTAGGAAACAATTAAACATGATATAATAAAATAAAATATCAAAAGAAGGTGTAAATGTGGGTGTTGCTTATGATAAACATTATAAACGGGAAGATTACTTTGGGAAACCATATCCGCAACTCGTGGAATTTTTCAGAAGTCTTTCTAAAAGCAAATATATTCTAGATTTAGGTTGCGGACAAGGTAGAGATTCTATTGCTTTAGGACAAATGGGTTATAAGGTTAAAGGTGTTGATATATCCAGTGTTGGAATTCAGCAAATGAATGAGCTTGCTAGAACATATAATATTGACGTTAGTGGAGTTGTTAACGATTTATACTCATATCCTATTACAGATGATTATGATATTATTCTTTTAGATTCTATATTGCATTTCTACAAAAATGATGTATCTAAAGAGTGTCTCCTAGTAGAAAGAATTATTTCTGAAATGAAATCCGGAAGCATTTTGTGTGTTTATATGCAAAAGGGAGCTCAAAGAGAGAAAATACTAAAGAGTATTATAAGTAAATCAGATTGTAAATATGAAATATTGATAGAGAAACACTTTAACCATGCAGATTTTAATTCAGACTATTTTGTGTATGCTCTTTTAAAAGTAATGTAGTATTAACAATAGGATATGTCGTTTCGGTCTCCAACACCGATATATGTGGTAAACTTATGCTGATATTCGTGAAAGTGAGGAGACATTTTGGAGGATTTATTTTTAGTTGAACCAAGTGAAAAATTTCGAGAAAGTTTTGAGGATTATGCTCTATCATATAAAAAGTCGAATGAAGACCATTATTTTAATAAATATAGAAAAGCATTAAGTGATTTTGAAAATTACATAGATGAGTTACGCAAATATTCCAAAGGGAAAAACCTAACTCAAGATGAGTTTTCAACTTCAACATTCTGGTTAGTTGATAAAAAAGCAGTTGTAGGAGTAGTGAGAATTAGACACCAGGAGATAGAATTTGCTGGTCATATAGGTTATGATATATCACCTGTTTGTAGAAATAGAGGTTATGGTTTTCAGATACTAAAACTGGCTTTGGTAAAGGCTAACATGTTTGGAATAGGAGAAGTGATTTTAACTTGCAATATAGAAAATAATGTTTCTAAGAAGATAATCGAAAAGAATAACGGGAATTTACTAGGGATTATCTTTGATGAAGAGGAAAATGAACATCTTTGCAAGTACAGCATTACATTGTAAGTAGATTCAAATCGAATATGTGAATATCCGTTTTTCGGTCTCTAGCATCTTTGGACTATTCAGATATAGTAAAAAGCCTCTCAATGTGAGGCTTTATTTATGCCATTATCCGTATTCTCGTTCTCCAACACCATGTACAATTTGATTTTGTGAAGTAAGACAATTATAAAGGAAGAAGAATGATAAACGAAAATTTTCTTCTTCCTTTTCTGTGTTTCACAAAATCGCTATCACTTCTCCTTTATTACCGTACTTTTAGTATCATATTTGAGGTTCATTAATTTTAACTTACTAATATGTCTATACAGATAGCGATTACCTCTTGGGCCCAAGACTTGTGAGCCGCCCTTTGCTGCTACATTTTTCTTGTTTCCAATAATAACTTTGCGTTTAGCCATAAGATCTCCTTTCAAGTTTTTTTTTATAGAGAATAAATTACTATGCGTCGTTTAAATTTCCAACACCGTTAGTGCTGGTTTAAATTCTGTTACCCCTGCCGTACAATAATTAATCGATTATTTACAATCAGGATAAAATACTAATACCCTTTTTAATCTTTAAGCTATGAATTTCATAGTTTAAGAATAAAATCAATATAATTGTAAAAAGTATAATAACCAATTCGAAATGAGGTGTTGATATGATTCATCATCACAAAATTAGAGAAATAGTAGACGAACACTTAGGTAATTTAATTAAATTTACAGTCAATATTTAACCTAGTAACACCTTGAAGATTACTTTTATGTATGAAGATGAATATTTTAAAATATATCAATACAAGATGCTAGTTGATCTTGACTGTTATAAAATTGAATTTATAGAGAACAAATCAATCTCTTTTATAAAACAAATGAGCCTAGATAAAGCCCCAGAATTCGAAACAGAAATTCTTGAAAATTTAAAAGTATAATTCAATAAAACTAATGGACTGATTAATTCATTTGTTTTTATTTTATTATCAATGGTTAATGTTAATTTCGCCAGCTTTGTATAAGGCGGACTTAACTATTATTAATCCAAATATCTCATAGATTACTGTTACGGCTAGTACTCTGGGCATTATTTTTGTTCCAATATCTTATATCCACATTCCATTTTTTATAGTTTCTGAAAGTGGCTTGATTTTTAGATCAACAGTTAAATCCATATCAATTGCTACTCCAGCTTGTGGAATGAGAGTCCAACCCAGATACTTTGTTACAGTTGGTGGAGCTTTTACTAATTTAGAACTAATTGTAGCCCCCATTACTTTTCCTATCACTCTCACCAAGATGTATACTACGCCTATAAGACCAATTGTAGGTAAAATATCAACTCTTAGTTCAGCCCCTGCAATAACAAAGAATGCTAACAATATCGGAGCACCAAATAGATCTGATATTTTGGTTAGTCTATTTTCAAATTCTGTAGTAATGCTATTAGTTAAAATAACACCAATCGTCATTGGTAACAAAATAGCAGAAGCGTGAGTTACTAATCCGAAGCCAATTCCAAAGAATAAGGCACTAATAATTACAAATAACAGAACTTCATCGTTGCAATCTTTTGCCTTTAGTTTTTTAAGTGCATACTGTAATACAAACCCAATTATAGCTCCGGCAATTAATGAAATACCAATCTCTTTTAATGGTTCAAGTACCATGTGTAAAATACCTACAGCTTGCCCAGTTACATTTAAAAGTGCTGTAGCGAATGATAGCAATACTGCGAATAACATAATACACATTGCATACTCCAATCCAACTAAAAGCAACAAGAAATCAGTAAGTGGCCCATTAAATTTTTAACTTTTAAAAACTACAATTATTAGAACTGTTTCGGATGCGTTTT
>CAJYBF010000180.1 GCA_913064935.1 uncultured Mollicutes bacterium | reverse complement strand
AAAAATAGCTGCAGAAGGTTCTGATAATAAGAACCCAATGTTCCTCATTTCTTCGCTATCTAGCCTGCCAACATACTTATTATTTGAAAACAAAGCTACCCCAGAAACCTTAACAAACGTCTCCAATTTTACGCTATCTAAGTAATTAGTTTCTCCAGCTTTATCCTTATTTCCATCAATTGAAACTATAGGCAAGTAGGGCTCTTCTCCATTATTGAGTGCTCTAATCGCATACTCGATAGTAGACATTCTCGCATCTATAGTACTATATTTATTTGATACCTCTAAAGAACCTCTAATCGATTCTGCTTGATTTTTTTCAAAGGCAGAAACTATTGATAATATCTCACTAGGACTCTCATCAAGGCTTAATACTATAACAGAGATCCTAATTAAATTATTTCTTAAAAACGGATCAAGTATCTTGTCGATTCCTTCTTCTGCTATTTCTTTGCTTACTACAATAACTCTAACGTTTCCATAAAGTACAATCTTGCTTACTTTATCAGTTAAACGTGTTGATATCTCGGATATATTATCTAACTCAAGATCTATGGTATGAAACTGGCTGTGTCCATAACCTTCTGTTGCAAATTCAACTGGGTCAAGTAGTTCTAGGGTAACGAGATATTTATCATCTTTTTTATCTATACCAATCCCACTAATAACGATTGTATTTCCGATGTCTTTATAGTCCCAACATCCAGTCAAAAAGAGAAGTGGTGTGAGCAAAAGAGTGATTATAAGTAATCTTTTCATAAAATCCTCCTTGATAATTCACTGTGTCCCATGGCTTTTATATTTATTAGACAAATACGTGGTACCCATCGACGTTAATCCAGATATATGACCAACAATAAATAAAACACCAATAGCAATTCCATATAAACCTAAAAAAGATGAGAGTAAGACAAATGCAATTCTAAAGTTCCTTATCGCGTTACTTATACACGGTTTAACGAAAGTATAAGAGGCTACAATAGTCAGACCTACTATGATTATAATTACATTAGAACCTAATTTAGCCTCTACAATACTCTGACTGATAATCAAACCCCCAACAAGTAAAATTGCTACGCTGGTGAGTACAGGCAATCTAAAAGACGCCTCTTTTAGAATCTCAAAAAACAATAAAAGTATTATGATTTCCAAAGGTAAAGGAAGCACAATCAAAGAATATTCAGCTATAATATTAACTTGTAATGAAGTCGGTATAATTACTGGGTGAAAAGAAATCAATGCGATGTATACTGATGTCAAAAAGACTCCGATTAATAAAGATATATATCTTAATCCAATCATAAAATATTGCACGCCGGCATTACTGTAATAATCAGAAGTTGATTTAAAAATATCAGAAAAGAAAACCGGGACAAACAGTACGAATGGTGAGCCGTCAACAATAATACCAACTCTTCCCTCAAGTAGCTTTACAGAAAGGTAGTCAGGCCTTTCTGTACTAAGAATCGTAGGGAATGTTTTCATATGCTTATCATCTATAGCCCTTTCTATATATGCACTATCCATTATTCCTTCCATTTTAATTTTATTGAGTCTACTCTTTACTTCTTTTACAATATCATCACTCGCTGTGCCTTTTATGTAAACTACATTCACCTCTGTTTTGGTGAACTTACCAACTACAACAGATTCAATTCTAAGATTCTCATGCTTAATTTTTCGTCTTATGAGACTAGTGTTAGTTCTAAGTGTTTCATTAAACGCTTCTTGAGGACCATTATTATTTGGTTCGTTAACTGGATAACCTATTCCTCTATCTTGCCATCCCTTCGTTCCAATCGCAATACACTTATTGCATCCATCAATCAATAAAACACTGTCACCAGAGAAAATTGAATTGAATAATCCCTTGAAACTACTCTCTTCCATAACCTCACCAGTTGTGATTCCCATTTTTTCCATCACTTCAAGCAAAGTATTGGCTGTTCTTGCCCTATCATTTATATCTATTATTCCTAGCATACTTGGCTTTATTATATCGTCATTGCTTATTTGTTTATGAGTTAATCCGTCAATTTCGACTAAAGCAACTTTTACTGGATGACTTCAACCTAAACTAAATTGTAGAATAATTATATCATATAAATCTACAAATACATATTCTATCGTTTTCCTATTTTTACTTATTTTCTTCTCAAGAACAAGAGTTTTCTCTATTGTTCCATCGTTTCCTTTGGAGAACAGTCCCATACAATCACCCGCTATTTAAATTACTTTTCCCAAATCACCATTGTCTTATTCAAATGATATTTTCAATTCCGTGAGTAAAGTATTTTATCTAAACAACTGCAAAAAGTATCTACATTGCTCTTTGACAGTAAATTCAGTCCTAGTTTTTTGTAGGTATATTAGAAATCGCGAATCAATATGTCTGATTCAAAATTGTCTAAAAGAGCAATATTGGAATAGTTTATGTAATCACTATGGGAAAGGCAAACATTTCAACGCAAAAAAAACTGAGATTTTTACATCTCAGTCTGCGCACTCATTGGTGCGGGTAAACCCATACACTTCTATACGCAAATTCAAGAGTTAAGCATAAGAATAAAGAAGTATAAAGTTCTTTTAATGTCTTTTTTTATTTGCGATTTTTCTACAATAGTCAAATTGAGCGTCATTATTAAATTACTATATCTGAAATTCTCTTACATATAGAAAAATCATCCTTCATAAAAGAGAAATTTCGAAAACAGAAAAAGAGTATTGCAATTTTCAAGCAATATTCTTTTCATTTTTTTGCTATACCTTTAGCTATTCTATATCTGATCTTGATTCTATGATTATATCAAAATAATCTACAATAACTCTGAAAGTTTATTTTTTTATCATATAAATCATTACTTTGAGAAAAATACTTATATATAATATTTTAATAAGAAGGATGTATAAATAATGAGCAGAAAAATTGTTATCGTAGGTGGAGTTGCAGGTGGTGCAACTGCTGCAGCTAGATTAAGAAGACTTAGTGAAGATGATGAGATTATAATGTTTGAACGTGGTGAATACATTTCATTCGCTAACTGCGGTTTACCTTATTACATTGGTGGTGTAATCAAAAGTAGAGATAAATTACTAGTTCAAACCAAACAGGGAATGGAGGAAAGATATAATCTAAAAATACATAACTTTACAGAAGTTGTTAGTATTGATAGAGAATCTAAGGAAGTATTATGTACTAACGTAAACAGTAATGAATCATTTAGACAAAGTTATGATAAATTAATTCTTTCTCCTGGCGCAGATCCAATTAAGCCTCCTATAAAAGGAATAGATACATGCAAGAATTTATTTACTTTAAGAAATATCCCCGATATGGATTCGATACATAGTTTTATAAAAGAAAATAATGTTATAGACAGCGTAGTTATCGGTGTTGGTTTCATAGGCGTTGAAATGTCCGACGAGCTAAACAAAAAGGACAAGGACGTGACGTTAGTCGAGATACTGCCCAACATATTGGGCCTTGCTTTCGACAAAGAATTGGCGGATGAGGCAGAGCAGGTTCTTCAAAACAGAGGCGTAAA
This sequence comes from uncultured Mollicutes bacterium, assembly GCA_913064935.1. Classification (GTDB taxonomy): domain Bacteria; phylum Bacillota_I; class Bacilli_A; order MAG-NZ; family MAG-NZ; genus Zrk6. Next base: position 32 of record CAJYBF010000180.1, on the reverse strand, counting down.
GATAAAAACCAGTACCGGAGTCAAGGAACTCC
>CAJYBF010000179.1 GCA_913064935.1 uncultured Mollicutes bacterium | reverse complement strand
GTGAAGATGCAAGTAGTTTGATTGATGTAATTAATCAAGCTGGAGCAAACGTAGAAGGAATTGGAATAGTAGTTGAAAAAGGATTTCAAAAGGGAAGAAGAGTTTTGGAAGAAAAAGGACACACAGTTTACTCTTGTTCAATTATTGAAAAAGTCGAATCCGGAAAAGTATATATGAAATAGGTGTGATTATGGATAAAATAGTAATACTTGATTTTGGTAGTCAATATAATCAGTTGATTGCAAGAAGAGTTAGAGAGTTAGGAGTGTATTCAGAGGTTGTTCCTTTTAGTAAGGAAATAGAATACTACAAGGATGAATCAATCAAGGGAATTATCTTGAGTGGTGGACCGAATAGTGTTTACGATGAAAATAGTCCTAAAATATCCAAGGAAATTTTTTCATTAGGAATCCCTGTTTTAGGGATTTGTTATGGTATGCAAATCACCCAATATTTGTTTGGTGGGAAAATATCACCCTCGGAAAAAGGAGAGTATGGAAAAAGTACACTTAACGTTTTAGAAAAAGACGTTATTTTTAATGATGTTAATAAATCTTCAATAGTTTGGATGAGTCATGGAGATCATGTAGATGCTTTAGGTTCGGATTTCGAGTTGCTTGCTGAAACTGATTCTTGCTTTGCTGCTGCAAAGCACAAGTCCTTACCAATCTATAATTTACAATTTCATCCAGAAGTTACTCATTCAGAATTTGGACATATCATAATTAAAAATTTTGTTAATGAAGTTTGTAAGGCAAAGGCTGATTGGAACTTAGGGAATTATATAGACGATACAGTTTCAAATATCAAAAAAACTGTAGGAAACAAAAAAGTTAGTTTGGCTTTATCGGGTGGGGTAGATAGTAGTGTAGCTGCGGCTTTGATTCATAAAGCTATAGGTGACCAACTTTCATGTTTCTTTGTAGACACAGGACTGATGAGAAAAAACGAGCGTGCAAAAGTAATGGAAGTGTATGGCAAGAATTTTCATATGAATATAAATGCAGTTGAGGCTGAAGATAGATTTTTGGACAAACTTAAAGGTGTCAAGGATCCAGAAAAAAAACGTAAAATAATTGGTAAAGAGTTTATTGAAATCTTCAATGAAGAAAAAATGAAGATGAAAGACGCTGATTTTTTAGCACAAGGGACGATTTATCCAGATGTTATTGAATCAGTTTCAGTTAAAGGACCTAGTAGTACAATAAAATCTCATCACAATGTAGGTGGATTACCGGAAGACATGAAATTCAAGTTACTTGAACCTTTACGTGAATTATTCAAGGATGAAGTACGTAAAGTTGGAATCGAACTTGGCATTCCTGAAGAAATGGTTATGAGACATCCATTCCCGGGACCGGGACTTGGTATTAGGGTTATTGAAGAAGTTACTAAGGAAAAAGTAAAAATCCTTCAAGAGGCCGACGATATATTTATTAACGAATTAATAAAGGAAGGGTTGTATCAAAAAACATCACAAGCATTTGTTACACTACTGCCCTGCAAGACCGTTGGAGTCATGGGAGATAACAGAACGTATGAGTATGTTGCGGCTGTTAGAAGTGTAAATACAAGTGATTTCATGACAGCTTCTTTTAGTAGATTACCTTTTGAGTTTTTAGATAGAGTCTCAACGATGATCATAAATCAGGTTAAGGGTATTAATAGAGTTGTTTACGATATTACAAGTAAACCACCTGGAACAATTGAGTGGGAGTAAAGCAAGATGATTTCATCTTGTTTTTTTTTATTGCTATGCCATATTTAGACAAAACGTTATTCTTGGTATATAATTTATAATAAGGGAGTGTTGTCTATGACTATTAAAAGCAAGAGTTCCAATGTAGACCTAGAAAATATTCAGCTATTAAAACAAGGGGTTATTAAGTATAATCAACTATCAAATAAAATTATGTTTGATGATTTTTTGCGTACTCTTTATAGTTTAAATAATCAAGTAAAATCTAATCAATATATTGAAATTGATAAGCTACTAGATTTAGGTAGTCACGAATTAACTGAACTATTAAATTTTGTACAGAGTTCAGTTAAAGAAGATTGTCTTATAGATTATAAGAAGAAGCATATTAAAATATATCTAACTAAAATTGATAATGATACAAAGATAAATTCAGTTTTGTATTAAATAACTAATAATATACTCGACAGCAAACTGACTCCAATAAAGAACGAACACCAAGAATTTCATCAATTAGCAATAACTGCAGGGGAATTAATGGTGTTTAATTTCAAAATTGATAAAGGTACAAGAAGTGAATTCACATATTGTAATCAAATCTTGTTGGATAAATTGGGAATCAAGTATTCGATGGGCCAATATATAACTAATGCAGATTATCAGGCCACTAAAGTTTTAGATGAAGAAGGTCAAAGTATGAATGATGCCAGCGTTGCATCTTATTTCGATACAGTTAACCAAAACATTGGTATAATGTCAAATCATATAACAAAACACAAAAATGTTCTTACTAATGAAATTCTTTACTTCAAGCATTCTGCAAAAGCGGGGCTTAATGATAAGGGTGAGGTGGTAGGCTTTGGTGGCTTTATGGAAGATGTTACTGATCAAATCCTAGCAACCAAAAAACTTACTTTCATCGCTGAAAGAGATTTATTAACTGGCTTATATAATCGCAATTATTATGAGAAATTTATTGATGGATTTAATCTTGAAAAATATTCAGTAATGATTTTCGATATCGATGGACTTAAACTGACGAACGATACTTTTGGACATTCAATAGGTGATGGGATTCTGAAGGATTTTTCTCTAATGTTAAGAAAAGTTTTTATAAATGAGAAAAATATTTTTAGAATAGGTGGAGATGAGTTTGTCATTATTTCTAAGGAAATAGATTCCACTTATTATGAGGAAAAGAAAATAGCCCTGAGTGCTATGATAATAGAACACTGCAAAAGCGCAAAAGGTACTTTCCTTGTTTCTGTAGGATGCAAAGTTAGGAATAATTGTGACTACCATTATAATAGCATCTTCATTACAGCAGAGAATGAGATGTATCGCGAAAAACTATCAAATAAATCGATAAGAAAGAAATTATTTTTCAATAATCTTACTGAACAACTTTTTTCTGAAACTGAAGAAAGTGAGTTGCACTGTGAAAGAATTGGAAGTTTAGCTAAGAAAGTTTTAATTGGATATGGCTGGATGAGGTCCAACGGTCTGGATGATATTTACTTGGCTGCTAAGTTTCACGATATTGGAAAACTAACAATTGATCATAGTTTGCTTATGAAGTCTGGAGAACTATCATCAGAGGAGTACAATAAAGTAAAATCTCATTCTGAGGCTGGATATAGAATAATTGAGAATATTTTGGATTCTGATGAAGTTTCAGAAAGTATTTTGTATCATCATGAAAGATACGATGGACTTGGATATCCGCATGGATTAGTCGGAGATGATATTCCACTATTTGCTAGAATTATTTCGATTTGCGACACATTCGAAACTATGACAAAACATAAAACGTATAAAAAAGCAATTTCTATTCCTCGTGCGCTTGCGAAAATAAATGAGAGTAAGTATAAGCGATTC
>CAJYBF010000178.1 GCA_913064935.1 uncultured Mollicutes bacterium | reverse complement strand
AAAATCACCACGTTAAGTAGAGAAACGTAAATAAAGAAAAAAAATATAAAAACAAATCCGTAAATCAAAAAAATTAGAACGATTTTAGTAAGTAATGCATCAAAGAATGTAACTTTACTATGAGATTCTATTTCAATGTTTGTTTTAACAACTCCATTTTTTTTGTACAAAATGTCAATTTTATTTTTTCTAGCATGATAATTGTTAACAACAACTCCAACAATACCACCCCAAAGGAATCCAATCGCAGCTATAGATACACCTAGGCCTCCACCTAGATATAATATTCCACTTATTTCCCATCCGTGTCCTATGTTATAAGCTAAGGAAGGTCCTTGACCAAATCCTAACGCTAATAAGAATCCAGTACCCAAGAAGTACTTACTGAATAACGTTATCACAATCAAAGATCCAACGAATGCTTGGAATAAGTATCCCGAAGCAATAACGGCACCAGTTGTGAATGGTTGCATTTTTTTGTTTCCACTTGTAGTCTTCAATGCTAAGGCTATAAAACCAAGCCCCATAGCGTTGTAAATAATTACTTCCAGAAACTTAACATCTACTGTGAATAATCCCAAGGCTTGATCAGAAAGTAACCAACCTAAGAACCCTGCTAACAAAGCTGAAGGTAATATAATTTTATTAAGTACAGGTAATTTTTCTTTTAAAAGTTTTGCTACAAGCAGTAGTGCAGCGATGAATATTAATTGTAAAATCCCTAACCACTCCGGCATAAATTCTAACATAAAGTCTGTCATTGTATCCTCCTAATATTTGTCTTGGCATATTCTTAAAAACGACATTGCATGGTTATCAAGTTTTATCATATAGTACACTCCGTCAAACTCAAACGAGAAGTTTCTCATCATAGTGATTACCGGATAAAGCATTTCATCAATCTTGAAACTTTTTTGAACAACTCCACCCATGATTACTTCATTATTTTTATATTCTAATGTAATCTGACCAATAACATTTCTTTTCTCAGCCTCTAAATCGACATAGACAAGCGTTCCGGTTGTTTTGAAATTCGAATTCATTAATCTATCTTTTTGAGTGCGTTGGAATTTATTCCAATCTAGTAAATTGTCATATTTAAATCCGTGGATAAATCCGTAGTCATCCATATAACCTTTAGTGTTGCAATGGATACATTCTATTTCTTTCCCTTTAGCTACAAGTGTATTAAGACTTTCACATTCAGGGCAACAATAAATAACGTTTGTGATTCCTTCGGCTAAGTTCTCTCCGCCGTATGAATGCATCGTTTTCCTTTGCCATTCATAATCATTGTGGTAGAGCTCTTTACATATTATCTCATATATTTCATCAACTGATAAATCAGGTATTTTTTCCTTAGGAATAATCGGCTTCATATGGAGATCTACTCTTCTATTCTTTCTCTTACCAAAAGCCCATCTCGGCTTACCTAAAAATCCACCTTCGAATAAGCCAGCTATTACATCTACCTTTAATTTCTTTATTAACTTAGCTGTGGAATATTCGATATGCCCTGTTTCTCCAAAAAACGTTGAGTCGCCTTCAGGAAATATTAATATTGGGTATCCTTTTTTTACTGATCTAATTAAGGCTTTTGCAGTTCTTAAATCAGCTTCACCTTTAGATTTCGGTATTGTCTTCGCAACATGCTTCAGTAAAAATTTAAGCCCCTTCACTGTAAGTAGTAGCTGTGATGATACTATAACGGGGGTAATTTTCCAAAGTCTTGCTAACTCTACTACATCGAATTCATATACATGATTTCCTAGAAGGACATATGGTTCTTTTCTTCTAAAGTTCACACCCTCATTAAATACTTTTATTTTCATATCGAGACGCATCCATATAGTTCCTAGAGGTTTAATTACGATTAGCAAAGCATCTGACAGCCTATCTTTAAATGTTTTTTTCATAATGGTCTCCTAAGTACTTACTTTATAAAACGCAGCTTCTTTGCCATTCATAACAATATAATAATTCACATTAAAATGATAAAATGTTATAACATTTCTTTGAGTAAGTCTCATATTTTCAATATCTCTTACATCAAAGAGTAATTCTGTAGCACCTGTTACTTTTATTTGACCATTATTATATTCTAATGTAACATCACCAATTTTATTAGCTTTTAATATTTTATAGTCTACATCCGAAAGCGTTCCGGTTGCTTTGAATTTAGTTTTTTTTAAGTCGTCAATATATTTTTCCTGGAAGTCATTCCAATCCTGAGTGTTATCATACTTTAATCCTTGAATGAATCCATACTCATCTATAGTACCAATTGAATCGCAGCTTGTGCATATAATATCATTCCCACTAGTAATGATAGAGTTGTATGCTCCGCACTCTGGACATTTATATAACAATCCCGCTAATCCTTCTGCTCTTTTAATTCCACCGACTTTTATCATATGTTCTCTTTGCCATTCGAATGGATGAACTTCTAATTTTGAAACGATCATTTGGTGGATTTCATCAATTGAGTACTTGTTTAAGTCTTCTTTAGGAATTAAAGTCTCATAGTGAATCTCAGCATATTGATTATCCCTAAAATGTTCAGCCCATCTTGGCTTTGAGATGTATCCGCCATAAGCTACGGCAGTTATTACATCCACTTTTAATTTCTTAGCTAAAGAGGCAATAGATTTATCAATAGGTAAAGTGTTACCATAATACGTTAATTCACCTTCTGGCATTATTGCTAATCCTCTACCTTTTTTCACAGTTCTAATAGCCTTTTTCAATGAACCCAAATCTCTCGCTCCTTGGATTGTTGGAATAACTCTTGCTAAAAACAATAGCCTATATTTACTCTCAAGAGTTAATAGGAGTGACCTTGAAACTAATCCAGATGGTAGTTTTCTGAATTTAACTGCTATCGCAAATGAATCAGGTGCAAAACTGTGATTAGTTAATAATAGGTAAGCATCTTTTCTTTTGAAATCAATATTTCCATCATTATGATAATTTAGGTTATTTACTGCTTCATGAACTTTTTTCCAAGCATATGGTGTTAGTAATATACTCATAAACAATCCTATTTTTTCTATTATGTATTTTTTCATATTATAACCTCATCATCTTCTTCTTCTATATATTATATCATATTTTAATATCAAAAAAAAACTTAGAAAAACGGATGTACACAGTAAAAAAAAAGTGGCTCATCTAACGAATAACCAACTTAATTAAATTAAAATAATTTTCCTGCCCTAGCTTTCTTAACACATTTGTTTAATTTTTATTTCCTAATACCATATTCCCTTTCTTTTTGTTTGTTTTTTTCTATCTTATCTACTTTTATTTCCTCTATCTTTCTTTTTGTTTCTTCTATTGTATTTTCCACCTCACTTTATTTATTCTTTATATTCTTCACCCTCAGCATCGGTATCAGACGAGACATCTACATCAGACTCTTCTTGTGTGCACGTATGTTGAACTTTTTTCTCAGCAACTCCCTTGTATTTTGTAGCTAATAACCTTTTAGGAGGTGTCTTTTTTTCCTTTGTGACTACTTTCGTCTTTTTCTCTTCCACACTTGGAGGAAATTTATCAAATAGGTCACTGACTAGTTTGTGAGC
>CAJYBF010000177.1 GCA_913064935.1 uncultured Mollicutes bacterium | reverse complement strand
AACAACATCTCTTTCATTCAATTTTCTCGCTGCATACATGAAGAATTCCTTATCTCTTCTCTTCTCATATGACTCATAATTAACGCTTGTTTGACCCTTATATTTTATAAAGTCATAGTTCCCGTTAAAGTGAGATTTGATTCCTATGTATGCTTGAAATACCTCATATCCGGTCATTTCCTAAGAAGCATTGTTATTGGTGTAAATTTTGAATTTTCCAATGAATGAATCCAATCTGACCCGCGCCACCTTTCAAAAGCCCAAGTATATCTTACATGCTTTGATGTTCCAAGTTTTAAAGTTCCATCATAGTCAACACATGCAACAACAATATCATCTGTTTGACCCTCAAATACTTCTTGTGTTAATTTTTCAAGGTCCGGTATATTTTCTTGAACTAAAAATGCATTGATTTTTTTTAAATTTAATATTATAAAATATATTAGATAGTTTATTAGCTGGAATAATACTAGGAATTGTTGAAAAGACGAAAAAATCAGCAAAGAAAGTGATTGTTGAATTTGATGGATTAACTGTTGATTATGGATTGTCAGATTTATACAATTTAAGACATGCGTATTGTATCTCAATCCACAAATCCCAAGGTAATGAATATCCACTCGTTATATTACCAATGTCTTTTAGTTATAGAGTAATGCTTAAAAGAAAGTTAATATACACCGCATTAACGAGAGCAAAACAGAAATTGATTATTGTTGGAGATTTAAAAGCAATGAAGTTTGGTGTAGAGCAAATAGAGAAAGCAAGAAGCACTCTATTAATACAAAGATTGCTTGAAAATAAAAAATAGCAAATATTACTCAACATTATATCTACATAATGGGTCAAAATAAACTTGAGGGAATTCCTCTATTTCGAACCGAAAGTGGGTGTAATAATGCGCAAAGCTATGACTTATATGATGCTGGGAGCATTATCAACTGTTGTGTTATCCAAATCTTATCAAGATGCTAATACAGGGAAAGTTGAGAAGACGGTTAAAGATGTCTTAAGGTCAAATGAAAAAGCAATGAGATGGTTACGAAATAAATTTTAACTAGTTAATGATGATTAGTTGGAAGGGGACTTCAAATGAAGTCCCTTTTTTTTTGGTTTATTTCCGATACAATCACATACAATATATAGAGTTCTTAAATTAAGAAGGTGACAACTTGAATAAAAAACTATTAAGCTTGATAGCTATATTTCTGATAATCATAAGTGCATATTACTTAATTAGAGTGATTCCATATCTGTTAGAAATAGTAGATTTTACTTTTTCAATATTGACTCCGTTTTTCTATAGCTTCATAATAGCTTTTTTACTTGCTCCTCTAGTTGATCGCTTCGAAAGGTATGGAAGAAATAGATTGTTAGCTGTTTTTATTGTGTATATATTTTTAATTGTAGGTGTTATATTTGTCTTCATTAATTTAATTCCAGTACTTATAGATCAAGTTGAGTTGCTTATTGAAAATATCCCAAGTCTAGTTGATGGACTTAGAAATTTAATAGATAAATTGAGAATATATCTTACTTTTCTACCAGATGATATAGAACCAGAATTTGAAAACTACTCCAATATTCTTTCATCACTAGTAGTGTTTGTCTATGACTGGATTGGTAATTCATTTACTGGTTTGTTTTCATCAATAACTGTGATTATCTTAATTCCAGTTATTACAGCTTACTTACTTTATGATTATAATAAGATAAAGCGAGGTATAAAATTATATTTACTTAAGAAAAACAAGATTAAAATCAAGAAATATCTAGAGACAATTAGCAAGTCATTAGGAATGTATGTACGTGGCCTATTTTTGGTTATGTTGATTCTTTCTATTATGTCTGCAGTAGGATTTGCATTAATTGGATTAGATTATTACCTATTTTTTGCCCTAATTGTTGGTTTGACGAATGCAATACCGATATTCGGAGCTTATCTAGGTGGATGTTTCCCTGTGATTTATGCTTTAAGTGTTTCTCCAAATAAAGCTATTCTTGTGTTGGTTATAATCGTGATTTTACAATTTATAGAATCATCGATTGTTACACCGTTTATCCAAAGTAAAAATATGAAGATGCATCCGTTAACTATTATTTTTGGGATTCTATTATTTGGTAAATTATTTGGTTTAATAGGAGTATTATTTGCAGTTCCGCTTTTAACGCTTGTGAAAATAAGCTATAAATTCTTAAAAAAGAATCCCGAACCGCAAGAAAAAGTTGAAGTAACTGAATGAAAAAAACATGTTAGATATAAAATTACTAAGTAAGTAAAAACATATTGTATTCTGATAGAAATGTGTATATAATGAATATGTTATATTACAATGACGAAGATAAGTAAGTAATCTTTTTATAGTAGAGAGTCCTGATAGTGAAAATGGATATTAAATGATTTCTGAAAGCTACTTCTGAGTACAGTATGAAAATACTGCCTTGATCGGGTTAAGATTATATGAGTGCATAACTTCGGTTATGAACTAAGGTGGTACCGCGAACAATTTCGTCCTTAGAATAGTAAATTCTAGGGCGTTTTTTATTTTTTTAGAAAGAAGTGATGATTATGAAGAAACTTACAAGTAATGAAATAAGAAAAATGTGGTTAGATTTTTTTGCATCAAAAGGACATAATATCGAAGAAAGTTCGTCATTAGTTCCAAACAATGACCCAACGTTATTATGGATTAATTCTGGAGTAGCCGCAATGAAAAAATATTTTGATGGATCTGGTAAACCAGCAAATCCTGGAATGATGAATTCTCAAAGATGTATTCGCACAAATGATATTGAAAATGTAGGTGTGACTGCTCGTCATCAAACTTTGTTTGAGATGCTAGGATTCTTCTCTATAGGAGATTATTTTAGAAAAGAAGCTTTAGAATATGCATTTGAATTTTTTAAGAGTGATAAATGGCTAGATATTGATAAGGACTTACTTTACATGACTGTTTATCCTGATGATCATGAAACTTATGATTTTTGGCTTAAGTTAGGAGTAGAACCATCACATTTAATTAAGACAACTTACAACTTTTGGGAAATCGGAGCTGGACCATGTGGTCCATGTACAGAATTGTTCTATGATAGAGGAATAGAGTACGGAGATATTTCAACAGACTATATCAAAGATGACATAGAAAACGATCGTTTTATTGAGATTGGAAATATTGTATTATCTCAATTTAATGCATCAAATGACCTTCCTCGAACCGACTCTCCTTTTGCGCAGCTAAACGGCGCATCACTTCCGCCAATCCCTGCCTGAACTGGCCGAATATCAACTTCTTTCGATACTTCGGAATGAAGAAGACATAACTGCTAACCCTCCCAACGTCTGTGATTTAGGCTCGCGCCTTGGCTGCCTACCCAGCAGAGCTAGGGGTCTCTCAACATTGTCTAGTCTCAATTGAAGATTGGATTGCGGGGATAATTTTGACGTTCATACCGCCATCGATTCCGTCCGTCCTTGTATTCCTCGCCGCGATCGTTCTGTCCGCCGTCGCCTGCGAAGACCGTAGCGACCAGCGCGCTCATCATGAGGGCGCACAGGAAAGAAGAAGTCTGCGACTCGCCGACCAAACAGCGCCCAATGTCATCGTCATCACCC
>CAJYBF010000176.1 GCA_913064935.1 uncultured Mollicutes bacterium | reverse complement strand
ACATAAATCTAGTCCTGAGCCATCGGGTAGGTTAATATCTAGGATTACAGCACTAAAAGAGTTATTATCAAATGAATCTTTACCATCAGATAAAGTATGCTTTATTAAAACATCAAAACCTTCACTTCTTAAGTCATCTTTTATCATGTTTGCTAGTTCTATTTCGTCATCAACTAATAGAATTTTATCCATGAAATCACCTCATTTATACTTCTATCATATCATAAAAAAAAATAGAGTGAAGACACTCAACTATTTTTTTTATGCTGTATTGGAGCGGAAACATTCTATTATTTCTATTCTACTAACAATTCTTTTGGTGTAATTGATGATATTTTTCGTTTAATAATAAATGCATTTATGAATGTTACTACAAAGACAATGCCTATTGAGATAAAAATACTTGTGTAGAAAATCCTCGTTGGAAACTCACTAATCCCTAGAGATCCAGTCATTGTATTCATAATAGTTGGTAAAGTTGTTATTCCAAGTACTGCTCCTATAATCACACCAATAATATTTATAATACTGTTTTTGAACAAGTATATGTTTATTATGTTCTTATCATCCATTCCAATGGACTTATAAACACCATAGTTAAATCTTTCTTTATTAACACTTGTAAGGTTTAAATTTAATAACACTACTAAGCAAATAACTGCAAAGATACTAATTACACCTGTTGTTACTATGTCTAAAATATTAAATATTGATACCATTGATGCATCATCATCTGCAAAAACCAATGTTATATCAGAGTTGAATATAGCTGAGATTTCATTAATTAGTACTTCTTCTTCAACATCATCAACAAAATTAATTTGGATTGAAGAGTTATTAGTAACCTCATCTGTAATATCATCTAAGAATATTCTATAAGTCATTCCTTGGTTTGTATTAGTTTGATACTCCCCAACAATAAGCAATTCTCTTTCTTCCTCAAGTGTTCTTATAATTGCATAACCGCCTATCTCTTTTTTTAATGACACCATCAAGTTATGAGCTATCATAATTTCATTTTTATTTTCAGGTAATCTTCCATTTAGAACGTTAAAATTCATAGCTTCTTTATTATCTGATACAAATATTTGATTTGTCACTGCTATATATTCTTGTTGATTATCATTATATATTTCACCATTTGGGTCATAGAAAACTGTTACTGCTCCTTTTACATATTCTGAGACTTCTAATTTAGATATAATCTCTTGATGTGATTCTAAATTTAATAGAGTTGAACTAACGACATTTGCATCTATATCATAACCTAACCATAATTCATTACTATCTCTTTGTGAGTTTAGTGAGAATGATATAGAAGATAAGGACACTATAGTGAATGTCGTAGCAATAATAAATAGAACTAACGTAACAATCATTCTTTTGTTGTAGAAGATATCCTTAATTGCTAAAACTAAACTAATCGGAGCTCCTTTATGTTTGATTAAGGAAACTACTGATTTTGTTTCATTAACCTGTTCGCCTCTACCAAGTGCTACTGCTGGTTTTATCTTCGAAACTCCTCTTGCTACAAAATATACTGTAATCTCAATTATGAGTAATATAATGATTAGTACTAAAGCCATCTGTATAACTTTAATGCTATTTGATAAGCCAAACATATTAGATAATTTGTTTAAATCACCTAAAACAACATCACTTAGAACTAAACTACCAAATAACCCAATTATTATACTTATAAATGCAATTGCTCCATATTCAACAAGATACATTGAGATAATATTATTTGATGAAAAACCAGTGCTTTGTAGCGTAGCAATTTTTTTACTTTCTGTAACTATATCATTAAATAAAATACTTCTTATAATAAACAATCCTACAACAATTAATATAGTGCCAATAAAAGTCAATGCTGCTCCCATAATCACTTGAAAGATTGTATTTGCTTGTAGAATTATCTGGTGGGCGAGAAAGTTTGTGTTACTGGCGTTTTCTCCAAGTAGAACATCTAATTCATCAAGGATAACTTGTTCTGATTCTTTTGAATAATTATGATAGCTTATACCAATAGAATATTCTACCCCTTCGTTTTCAAAACTCTCTACTGTAGCTTTTGTTGTCCAAAATCTATTTAAAGTAACTGTATCAAAAGTGAATGTTAAATCTACACCAATTCCGGCGATTGTCATTTCTCTAGTTCCTTGCTCTGTACTTACAATTAATTTATCGCCTATTGTTACATTATAGAGTTGACTTTTTCCATAAGAGAATATTACTTCATTATCTAAAAGTTCATTTACAGATTTCCCAGAAGTAATTTTGAATTGATCAAACTCACTTGTAGAATACTCAGTAAACAATACAGAAGATATTGGAGTCAACTCACTTGTAGAATACTCAGTAAACAATACAGAAGATATTGGAGTCAACTCACCACTTTGCTCTATATTAGCTTCAATAATATTACTGAAATTATCAAGGACGTTGACGTTCAATATTTTTTCATTTCCTTCTAAATAATTAACAATAAGATCTTTTGGATCTTCTCCGTATGCATATACTAAACATTGGCTGGTTTTAGATTCAACATACAATGTTTCTAATTCACCAGTAGCTCCAAGCAATCTAATTGCTAAGAAGAATAAGATACTAACTGATATAAATACCGCACTAAGAGCGATACTTTGCAATTTTTTAGATTTTATATTTGCCAAAACCATCATAAATATAGTTCTCATTCTACCAACCCTTTTCATTTAAAAAATCAAAGATTACTTTTTCCTGATTATCAGTTTTATATTTTCTTAAATCAAGTTCACCTTCTATGCGTCCATCTTTTAAAAACACTACTCTGTTCGCATATGATGCAGATTTGATGTCATGAGTTACCATAACAATTGTTTGACCATCCTCATTAAAACTTTTGATTAAAGCAAGAACTGCATTACTACTACTTGAGTTTAATGCCCCTGTTGGTTCATCTGCAAATAGTATATCAGGATTATTGATCATTGCTCTTGCAATAGCTGCTCTTTGTTTTTGTCCGCCTGATACTTGCGAAGGTAATTTATCTATTTGATCCATAATTTCCATCTTGTTTAATAGTTTAGTTGCTCTTTCGTTAATCATATCCTTTGATTTTGTAGCTAAGTATCCAGGGACAACAACATTTTCTTTTAGTGTTAAGTTAGAGACTAAATTAATACCTTGAAAAATAAAACCTATGTTTTCTCTACGAATCTTCGTTATTTCCTTAGGTTTTAATGTATTAATTTTCTTATCTTTTATATATACTTCTCCACCTGTAAAATTATCCATTCCACTTAGTGTATATAGTAAAGTTGATTTTCCAGAACCAGATTGTCCCATTATCGCTACAAACTCTCCCTGGTTTATTTTCAAATCTACATTTTTCAATGCATGAAATTCTACATCATTACTGTAATAAGTCTTACATAAATTTATACTTTCTAATATCATTTTCATTATTTAACCTCCTTTATTGTGATTTCATTATATCCTTTACTTATTATAGCAATATGTTTAAATTATTAAATTTTTATTAAATTGCCAAAAACCGTATTCCCATCACATATTATTTTTCCTTACAAAATATCAAATTCATTCTCAACTCAAGAAAAACCTGCTAATGAAAGTCAATAGTTAATTATGAATTTTTCTTACAATA
>CAJYBF010000175.1 GCA_913064935.1 uncultured Mollicutes bacterium | reverse complement strand
ATTTCAAGTCTGTTGCTAGCGTGGAAGACAAAAATTCCTTAAAGCGGCTAGCAGAGTCCCCAGGAGTAACCGGCATCTGGCCAAAGGGCAATGGAATACTAAATAACCTTGGTGAAGGCACCTATCAGTGTGTCAAAGCATTTGACGATGCCGCTAATAAAGCAGGCTGTCTAGACTCAGAGACACTGATAAAAAATCTGGAAAACCTGGACTGCACCACATTGGCATCGAGCGAAATAATTGAATATGATGGCAAATTTACTGTTGAGGAGTATCTTTGCCAGGGTGTGATCAGACTCCATGTATTCAGGGTTGCTGGAAATCGGGAACGGGTAATCGAGATTTTAAAAATGAGGGGGATTAAACACGACGAACTGTTGCATCCTTACAGCATTACAAATACCGGTATTGTAGTATATCCTTCAGACACAGTGATTTTTAACGAAGAGAATATTATCAATTTTTAAAAATCTAATTGCAGTAAATTATATATATCTTCAAGGAACAATAGTTTATATAGTAAAATGCTGGTGGAAAAATGCTTAACGGTCTAAAGGATAAATTATCTAAATTGAAAAAGACAGATAATTCTATAGTACATAAACTTGACAAAATAAAAAATACTGATAAGAATAGTGCTGCTCCTCAAAATACGCCTGGAGGCGTACCTATAACTCCTGATTCTGCTTTTGATGCCGATAAGATGGCAGAAATGCAAGAAGATATGGTAAAGAAAATAGAAGATATTGTGAATTCCAAGAGTGAAACCATTAATGCTAACGCTGAATCGATAAAGACCATTGATAACAGATTCAGTAAGATGGAAATTTCTATCTCTACCGTAAAAAAGAATCTTGAAGAATATTCAGAGCGATTCAATAAAATGGAAGAAACTATACTGGAATTATTATCTTTATATGAAGTGGTCTCAAATAGTGTAAATCCCTTTGTTGGTGACGGTGATAAAAAATCATTAAATTTAGAAAAGATTGATAACCTTGAAAATCGTTTTACTGATATAGAAGGGAATTTTGAACATTTGATAAATAAAATAGATTCAATCAAATCGTGCCTGCATTGGCAACTGATTGGTCAAGTGAAATAGTAGATGGTAAAGAAGTTTGGACGTTCCATATCCGCGAAGGCGTATATTGGCATGACAATACAACTTTAGAGATTTACGCTGAAGTAACTGCGCAAGACTGGGTTACTAGTGCTCAATACATTTTAGAGCCTACTTACAACTCAGAGTTAATTAGTTTATTAACTACATTCGTTGATGGTGGTTCAAGTTACTATTGTTCTAAACAAGCAATGGCAGCTACTGAAGATGGTGCAGAAGCACCTGCATGTTTCACTGATGAAGATTATGTATTTAATGATGATTTCTCTACTGTTGGAGTTAAAGCAATAGACAAATAAACATTACAATATACACTTGTTGATCCTGCACCTTACTTTATTACTGTATTAACATACAATGCATATTATCCTGCAAATGTTGATTACATCTTAAGTGTTGGTGAAGATTTCGGTATTGATTCAACTAAAATTTTAGTTAATGGGCCATACCAAATCCAAGATGATATTCTTGATGAAAAACTTAGCATGGTTAGAAATCCTTGTAATTGGGATGCTGAACATGTTTACATTGAAGAAATCGAATGGATGTTCGCTGGTGGAGACTTAGGTACAGATTACTATCGTAAACTGTACGAAGCTGGTGAAATTGATGGATTCAGATTAAAAGAAGATGATGCTTCTGGTGTTGAATTCTATATTTACGGTTCAGATGGAACCGGAACATATGATGCACCTGCAAGAGCTGAAGCTGTTGTAAGAGGATCTGTATCTCCTTATACTTATCACAATATTTGGAATTATGGTAGAGATAGTTTCATTGGTTCTGAATTAACTGAAGAACAACATACTGCAACTCAAACTCCAATTTATAACGCAGACTTCCGTCTAGCTTATATGTTCGGTTATGATAGATCTCAAATGCTTGGGTTCTATACTCCGGATAATCCACTACAATGGGCACGTAACACTTATTCTCCAAGAGAATTAGCTGCCGATTCAAATGGTAGAGATTATGTAGAGTACGTATATGATGTTATTTCTGAAAAAGAAGGTATTCCAAGAGAAGACGTTAATGCAATGTACGAAGATGGTGTAGATGCACTTTATAATTCTACATTAGCTACATCTCACTTTGCTGCAGCTAAAGCTACTTTAATAGCTGAAGGGTTATCTGAAAGTGATTTCCCAATCCAAGTTGAAATGGTTACTTCTTACAATGCTGAGAAAATTCCATTCTATGTAGCTGTTGCTGATAAATTCAATTCTGAATTTGGTGAGTACATGGAACTTGTATTAGTTATTCCTGCAAATGCAGATGAATATTCTTTATGGAAATCTCAAAACAAGTCTTATGACATGTGGGACCAAATGGGATGGGGTCCAGATTATCAAGATCCTAAAACTTACTTAAATACTTATGCAATCAGTGGAGATATGATCTCTTATGCTGGTTTAGGTGAAGATGAAGTTGACATTCAAAATTCTGTATTAGGTGATTTCGATGTATTGTTCCAAGAAGCTGCTGATATTACTGATAGCCTTGATTTAAATGAACGTATGAGAAAATTCGCAGAAGCTGAATATCAATTAATATTCGTTGATGCAATTATTTATCCATACTTCTCACCACGTGGTGATGATGTATTTATATCAAGAGTTAAACCATTTAGTATAAATTCAGTAAACTATGGTTTAGGTAAATATAAATATAAAGGTATGATCGTATTAGAAGAAGCAATTACCGCTGAGGAAAGAGCAACTCTAGAAGCTGAACTTGAAGCAGAAAGAAACGCTTAATAAATTTAAAATAATGCAAGGAGGATATCAAATCTTCCTTGCATTAAAAAATATTATGTTTGTTTGAAGGTGAAAATATGAAAGATAGATTACCAGCAATCATATACTTAACGAAGAGGATTATGAGCTCTTTGTTTACTTTGTTTCTTATTTTAACAGTAGTTTTCTTATTATTAAGATTATTACCAGATGAGAGATACTTTGATGAAACTCCTCCGAAAGGATTTAATGAGTCTCAAGTAGAGTCATGGAAAATATCAAAGCTTCAAAAGTTAGGTTTTTATGATGAGGATAAAATCAGATTGAACAAGTTTGAGCAATTAATTAACTATTACTACCAAGTGTTTCCGTTTAGGAAAGAGATATGTGTAGCAGAAGGATACGTAGAATTCGGTAGTTCGGAAAAAATATGTATCGAATCTGAAATTATTTATTCAAATTGGGGAGAACCGATTTTCTACAAACCAGTTGTACCAGTACAACAAATTGTAAAAGATAGATTTCCAATTTCGTTTTATATGATTATGGCGTCAATGGTGATAACATATGCTGTAGCTTATCCAATGGGTGTTCTAATGGCTCAAAAAAAAGGTAAATTGTTTGATAAATTAGGTAATGGATTTGTAATTGCATCAATCTAAGTTCAAGCATTGGTGATTTATTATATGGTTATCATGTTACAGTTCAAATTGAAAGTACCTATCGCGTATGACCCAGAAATGCCAATCACTTGGATCACACATGCTTTAATTATGTGGATCCTAGGTTTCGGTAA
>CAJYBF010000174.1 GCA_913064935.1 uncultured Mollicutes bacterium | reverse complement strand
AGGAATCGTTGTTGCTAACAAAATAACTAAATTCCCACTTTTTTTCTTCATATTATTTTGAATTTTTCCTAATCTCTTAGTCATTAGTAATACCGAAACTAACCATCCTGATACAACCAATACCATAACCCATAATGCTCCCGTAAGAACAGTAAGAGTAAAATTATCTGCACCGAAACCAGAGCCCAACGCTTTAGCTCCCACTTCTGCTAACATCATTTCAAGAGGTGCCGAACCAATAATTCCAACACGCATAAACGTTATTGCACTACCTAATTGAGTGATCATTCCAATCGCAACAAATACTACTGCGATAGCCGGCCCAACGGTACCTATTGCTCCTGTCTTAAAAGCTTTCTTTATTTCATCGTTTGTCAGTACGTTGTTCTCTAGTGAAAATTTTCTTGCTTTGCTACCAAACATTATTGCAGCTACTACAACCAGTCCAACTAATATAATCGCTAATATAGTCATCACGGGATTACTTGCTACTTTTAATACTGCATCCATTATTTTTGAATCCTCATTCAGCTTTCTCGTAATGTACATTATGTATCTTTTAAAGTATAACATCGATACTTTGATACACGAAATTAAATTAGTCCATACATAAACTTAAACATATACTTCTATCTAATAATTTCTTGACAGCTTTCTATCTCGTTGCTTGTAAAACCGATAAATAAGGGCAGCGCAGTGTTTGCGAGGCCCTTATTATTTCCTGTACATTTATTGCATATTCCTTGCAAAGTACTACCTTAAATTAATTAAGCTTTATAAACAATTTTACCATCTTTTATTGTTTTTAGTACCGTGACGTTCTTAAGTTCATCAACGTCAATCTCAAGTGGATTACTGTTAATGATACATAAATCTGCTTTTTTACCCACTGTGATTGATCCTTTTATATCTTCCTCGTTATTTTGATATGCACCATGGATAGTTAATCCTTTGATTGCCTCCATGACACTTATTGTTTGGTCTGGACCAATAACCTCGCCGCTTCTAGTTTTTCTATTTACTGCTGTCCACAATAAGTAGCTTAAGTGTGGAGGTAGTATCGGAGTGTCACAATGTAATGTAAAAGGCATATCTCTTTTTACTGCTGAAGCTACTGGGCTTATTCTGTACGCTCTTTCTTTTCCTAATACAGAATTAATATGCCAATCCCCCCAGAAATACGTATGCATCGCAAAGAATGAAGGCATCATATCGATTTTTTTCATTCTGTCTAATTGATCTTCTCTAACTGTTTGAGCATGAATCATAACTGGTCTTAGATTATCTTTGATACCGGTATTTTTAACTGCTTTTTCAAACACTCTAATTAACTGCTCACTCGCTTCATCACCGTTTGTGTGAGTTAACACTTGAACTTTATTTTTAACAATTTCATTAAAAATGTCTTGCAACTTATCTTCATCTTCAACCATTGGATATCCACTGTAATCAGCAGGTTTTCCCTCAGGTACAATGTGATATGGTTTTGATAGCCAAGCAGTTTTTGCTTGCGGAGAACCATCTAGTAGTACTTTAGCTCCCCCAACTTTAAATCTCTTATTGTACTTCATGTAATTTGGTAATTCTAACAGGTACTTTACATCCTCAACATTTTCGCAGAAGAAATATCCTACAACATCAATTTTTAAAAGCCCTAATTTATTAAATATATTTAAAGCAGTAGCAAATTGAGGTTTCAAACCACCATCTTGAACTGTAGTGATTCCGTATTTTGTATAAGCTCTTTGACCATTCCTAGCTATTTTTGGAAGTTGAGTTGCTTTTGGTTTTGGGAAGTATTTGAACATTAAAGCCATATGAGCAGTTTCCTCTAAAACGCCATTAGGTTTAGTGGTACCTTCATAACGTAAAATAACTCCACCCTCTGAATGTTTTACATTTTCCTCTGATTGAACAGCATCAAGAATAATTCAAGTGACAACACCGACACTACCTGTTTCATGAACAGCATAGATACCATTTTCAGTAGATACTCTATCTAAATCAGCTCTTGTTGGTAATCTACCTTCTTTTAATAATGACTCATCAACTCCCATACCAATAACCGTTGATCCTGGTTTGATATTGTTGTCAGTAATGAATCGTTTGAATTTTACAATGATATCTTCAATTGAAGTTATATCTCCTAAAGGTGGTGCTCCTAAATTAACCATAAAAGACTCCACTAATGAGTTATAGAAAAAGTGACTATGACCATCAATCATTCCTGGCAACATAGTTTTACCTTCTAAGTTTAAAACTTTTGTGAATATACCCTTATATTTTAATGCATCTTCAGTGCTACCAACAAAAGCTATTTTACCTTTGTTTACTACTACAGCTTCCGCTATAGGCATTCCTTCATCGACAGTAATGACATTTCCGTTAATATAAATTGTCCTCATATGTTTTCTCCCCATTATAGTGTTTCATATAAAAATTATAACATAAGAACGTCACTGTATTTGATTAGTACATACATTAAGTATTAAGTAATCACTATTAGCAATGCGTTGATTACATCATCTCTACTATGTTTTTTTAGTTCATCATAAAAAGAGTTCCGCATAGTAGCGGAACTCTTTTATAATTATACTTTTACGTTTATGAATTCACCTTCTGGTCCTGGTGTTTCTGCTAAGTATTTTCTTATTTCTTCTAAACCTGTTCCCTTAGAACCAGGTTTGCAAGCCGACAATACTTTAACTTCTCCACTAACGATCCCATCAGCGAAACCACCACAACCAGGATAACCACATGCACCACAGTTAACTCCAGGTAGTAATTGATTAACTTTTTCTAATCTTAAATCTTCTTCAACATAAAACTTCTCACTAGCTATTGCTAATCCCAAACCTAATACAAGCCCAAGAGCTCCTAATATTATAAATGCTATCATATTATATCAACCCCTGTAATCCGAAGAAAGCTAACGACATAATTCCAGCTACTACTAATGAAATTGGTATACCTTTATATTCTTTAGGAACATTTTGTGCATCAAGTCTAACTCTGATTGCACTAAATGCAAACATTATCAAACCAAATCCCATTGCCGCTCCTAATGCATTCGTCATACTCATTGCTAACCCTCCGAAGAAGTTATAAGTTGAATTGAAATCCGTAATTATATTTCCTTCAGCAATACCTAATATGGCACAGTTAGTAGTTATTAATGGTAAGTAAATACCCAACGACTTGTATAAACTCTTTGAGTACTTTTTAATAAACATTTCTACAAATTGAACTAAAGAAGCTATTACTAATATAAACGCAATAATTCTTAAATATTCTAAACCATATGGAACTAGTAGTGTGTAATAAATAATATAAGTAAACAATGTCGCTACTAACATTACAAATGCTACAGCAAAACTCATTCCTATACTTGACTCAATTTTTTTAGATACACCTAAGAAAGGACAAATACCTAAGAATCTCATTAAGATAACATTATTAATTAACATCGCACTTGCTAGTGCTGTAGATAAAACTGCTACACTCAATAAGCTTCACCTCTTTATGCGTCCATAATATTTTTCATTGCTAGTAAGAATCCTAATGTAATAAACGCTCCTGCTGGTAATGCAAATACGCCTATACCATATTCAGCTATATTAAAGTCACCTTTAAAGAACCAGTTTAAATTGAACAAGAAT
>CAJYBF010000173.1 GCA_913064935.1 uncultured Mollicutes bacterium | reverse complement strand
GTGGCATCGTTTGTGGTGCTGATATCACTTGTCATGTCTTCTATTAAGAAGTTACGATGGATTAATTTAGGTGGTGCAGTGTTATTTAGTTTATATGGATTTATGATTGGGAGTACCCCAACGGGGATAATGAATTTGGGAATAGTAGTCATAAATATATTCTATTTGAATAGGATATACTCTAGCTCAGACTACTTTACTTATTTAATAGTGCCAAATGATAGTAGATACTTAAGAAAATTACTGAAAACACAGACTGAGGAAATCGCAGTATACTTTCCTGGTTTTAAACATGATTCAGTTCTGAATCATGATTTATGTTATATTTCTTTAAGAAATCTTAATGCGGCAGGTGCACTGATTTTAGAGCCTAAAGGGAGTAAACTAGAAATTAAACTAGATTATGCCTTAAAACAATATAGAGATTTTAAAACAACTTCGTTTATTATCGAAAGAGAAAGACAGAATTTAATAAAACAAGGATACACTGAAATTGTGATTAACACTCACAATAAGAAACATATTAAGTATTTAAGTAAAGTTGCCTTTAATCGTACTGACGAATTAGGTAATTACGTCTACGTTTTATAAGTAATTATTTATAATCATTTCACTAGTTTAAAACCGAAAGAGAAATCTATCGGTTTTTTTAGTTGAATCACACTTTCTCTTTCAGTTTTTAATAAAATGAATGGCCGAAGGTTTCAGTTATGAGTAAATATACCACTTAACTAAAACTTATAAATAATTGTTTTATTACTTTCTTTTTTAGTGATATAATTAGTTACTAATTAGGAGGGGTTGTATATGAGTTTACTAAGATGTTTTTTGTTGATGCTATTACTGAGAGGATGTCAGTTGACGACTGATGGAGATCTTTTAGATAAAACATCACCTACATTAGATATTGATGAAAATCAAGTTATTGAGGTTAAATCTAAAGGTATCGATTGGACAAGTTCAGAATATGTAATAAGTGCTGTAGATGACTCAGGTGTTGAGCCGGTTCTTACAGTTATAGATAAAGTCGATTATTTTAGTGTTGGGACTTACACTGTCCAAGTTATAGCTACCGATAGTAGCGGGAATGAAACAGTTAAAACTCTTGATGTTACAGTTGAGGATACAAACGCTCCATTCATATCAGTTTCAACTTATTTGCCTGAAATAGTACTTGTTGGAGATGATATCGCTAATTGGATTGAATATTTCATCGTAAGTGATGCGAATGAAGGGATTGTTGAATTAAAAGAATCAATGATTGATTCGAATGTCGATACAACTAAAGTAGGGAGTTATTTTGTCAAATTAGAAACAACTGATTCTTATAATAACACTTCAGTAAAAGAAGTAGAGATAAAAGTTGATAATCCATATGAGTTGAAGTTAAGTGATGTTGAAGTAGTTGAGACTGCTGATGGGTTGGTAATAGTTGACTATACAAATAAAATTCAGAAGAGAATTTTAATACCAAGCGATTTCAACGGACAAAAAATTGTAGGCATAGGTGATTATGCATTTTATAATAATCAATTACTACGACTTGTCCTTTCATACGGATTAGAAGAGATTTACACTAGTGCTTTTGAATTGAATAAAATCCCGACAATTAACATACCTTCTAGTGTGAAAAGTATTGGAGAGGCCGCGTTTATTAATAACAAGTTAGAATCTTTATTTTTGCCTTTTAAAACAGAAGTTAAAGCAGAAGCTTTTAACGATAATTTAATTAATCTAATAAACAATGAAGAATCAAACGGGATCATTTATGGACCAGGAGAGAATGATTTTGACTACACAAAAATCGTATCGTATGGTGGAATAAATACAGACATTGACTTTATTCCAGAAACAGTAGAATACATTGGCAATAAAACTTTCTTCATCTCACACTTAACGAGTGTTAAAATTCCAGATAGTGTTAATTATATAGGAATGTATGCATTTGCTTATAACAACATAACTGAGTTAACTTTGCCCGAATGGACAGAACTTGGTTCTGCTGCATTTACCGGTAATGATATAGAATTGATTAATAATGAAATTAGCAACGGTATTATTTTTGAAAGAGCTAACGGTAAGATAGATTATACAACCATAAATTCTTACGCGGGAGAATCTCGAGACATTGATTTTATACCTTTGAGCGTTGAATCAATAAATCCACAAGCATTCCAAGCATGTTACTTGAACTCGTTGATATTACCTGAAAGTGTACAGTCGGTTGGTGCTTATGCTTTCGCCTTCAATAATCTTATTTCTTTGGAAGTTGAAGGAGATAATCCAAGTAGATTATTATACGCATTACAAGGTTACGAGTTCGATCACTTGCTCAGTCCAAGCTTAGAGTCACAAAATACAGAAGGAACAAGCTTGGTAGTATTCGTGACATTTGCTGACCAAGCAAATTTCACTCCATCTATGACTTTCTCTGAATACGATGAACTCTTTAACGGAGATGTTTCCCTAGAGGATTATATTGAAGAAATATCATATGGTCAATACTTACTTGATGTAAAATTCCTTGGTGATGATTTCAATTTCTATGTTGATGATATGCCAATGGGCTATTACTTAAGGTCAAGTTCAACTAATTCTATAGGTTACAATAATGAAACTGAGGAACGAAATAGAATGAACGAGTTGATTCAAGGAATGACTGATTGGATAGAAGAAGAGGGGTTTGTTACTGATTCTAGTGTACTTGATCAACGTGGTGATGGAGCGATTGACAACCTAATTCTCTTTCATGTTGGTGAAGGCGGATGGGGAGATTTATTGTGGCCGAAACAAGGATTGTATTTTGGACCAAATGTAAGTATCGGAGATAAGGATTTACTAGAGTATTCAACACTGTCGTTAGGAAACCCAAATGATTTACAAGAATCATCACTTTCTGTTTATGCTCATGAATTTATGCATGTGTTAACAGCACCTGATTACTATATGGACAGTGAGCCATTTTATTGTTCACTGAGAGAATGTGACATTATGGCATCTGGTGGAACAATGCTTCACCAAACACAATACGTGAAAGAAGAGTACTTTGGATGGGACATTGATAAAATAGTAGTAAATGAAACAGGTGAATACACCATTAAGCATACACAAAATTCCGAAGATAACCTTATTCTAATTGAGTTAAAAAAGGAGTATGAGAACATTTATTTGGAGTTTAGAATGAATACTGGTAAATATGAAAACAATCTTCCTGACAGGGGAGTTATAGCTTATAGAGTGAATGATAAGTATTATGGTAATGATCAAGGTGTTTACAATGATAATCTTGTAGGCGTTGAAGAAATTCATGTTTATAGACCATCAATATTTGATGAGGAATTGCTGGCTAATGAAGGGAAATATGTTATATTACCTATCGGAGATATAGATAATCGTTTCGCTTATTCTTCAGCAAATGCAGCAATGAACTTTGATTCATATACAAAAATGGGTGTAGGTACTAATGTACCGCTTTATTATTCTAATGGAGTAGAGATTCCTATATACATAGAATTACTTTCTATAAACGATGATGAAGCCACGCTTTTCATTGATTATGTTGGAGAACAATAATCACTCTTTCTAAGAAAAAATTAACTATAGGTTAAAATTGACAACTCATATTTCGTGACTCCTGCAATGGTTACTTTTGGAGTTGTGATATATTTGAAGTAA
>CAJYBF010000172.1 GCA_913064935.1 uncultured Mollicutes bacterium | reverse complement strand
AGCAATTAATTTCTCAAAGGATAAAGGCTACGTAGAAATGGGTTCTGACACTGAAATCGAAAATATTTCAAGTCAGTCATTCCATGAGTCGATTGGATTTTGCAAGAAAGATTCTACTGTTCATTATATTATGAAATTATAGGGGATATAGCATGAGAAAAATATGGATCGTTCTGTGCGTAGTACTATTAACCGCATGTACAACTGAAGAACCCGAGTTAAGGGAAAAAATCTCAACCGAAATGTCTACAAATGTTGAGAGTTTTGAAGTTAATGAAAAATTCATGCTAAAGCAAACAGGACGGAATAGTAATGAACCGCACAATGTATCTATTCAAATTGATAATAAAATATTGTATGATTCTGAAGTGATTGTTACCATTAACGCAATGAGAGAAGATAAAAGTTATCTTGGGGAGCAGAGCGTCAGAACTTCTAATTTTAAGAGTTATAAAAACTGGTTTAGTGATTATGGATATGTGAAAGATGAGAACTCAGATTGGTATGAAGTTGGGTTGCCAATGATGTTGGATGATATTGGGATGGGTTCAATTGATCCTTTGGAGATAATTAACACGATTCTTTATGAAAATACAATGTACCAAGAGATGAAAGATCAGGACAATTTGAATGGTGAAGAAAACTATATAATGACTGAGATATCAAGTGTACTATTTGAAAAAATGTTTGTTTCGAGTGTCTTTAGATTTTTAGATATGCACAACCCTTATGATGTAAGCGCAGTTATTAAGGTTAGTGAGGACGATAGGGTCGAATATATAGATTTCGATCTATCCGACTGGGAGGATCTTTACATTGACCATTATCGCTACGAAATTGAAAGTGTTAGTCATTCACTTAATGCGAGTTTAAGATTAGAGTTTTCAAATTACAACCAAGTAAGAAACTCATTTGGTGAGGAAACAATAGACTGGGTCTTAGATGATGATTATGAGATTTTTATGGACGATGTAGATGATTATATAATGGAAAGTGATTTAGGAGATGCAACCGCAACAATTGAGTACATTGATAATAAGTACAAGGTAAATGTTAATGTGGATCTTCTTAAGGAAATTAAATATTTGTATTATGAAATTTACTTGTACGCAGGAGATGAATTAATAGAGTCTGATTGGAATGAGTCATTTGATGGGAATGCCTTTGAATTAATCTCAATTTACGAAACTACTTGTAAAGAGAAGATAGATAAAATCTACTTTAAAACTCGATATGTGACTGCTGATTCTACTTCAATAAGGCTTGAACAAACTATTGTACCGTATACGTATGACGAGCCTCCGCATCAGTTAGATTTGGACATAAGAAAATTTATAGAGAAACCAAAAGATATTGTACCTAATGTTATTATTGAACATAAAACGTGGGAAAATGAGGAAAAAGTATACGATATATTTGTTGATTTGTATTCAATAGAAAACGTAAGACATGCAAATGTTAATCTATATTTATATAAAGATGATGAAGTTGTAAAAGTCATATATAAAAATGATTTAGATATGGTAGAGGGAGAACACATTACCTTTTCTAAAGAGATTAACTTTATGCCTGATACGATTTATGCAGAAATAACTTACAATTTATCATCACTAGTGACAGAATCTAATACGATTAATTTACACTTCAAAGTTTTAGATGGTGCATTTGAAAATGATGAATTTGAGAGCGGCGAGTTTGTAAATATTAACGTTAGTGAAGTATATGATCCGAAATGGTTTGCTTATAAGTATTTCTTCCAAATGGACTTTCTTGAAGAGATAAAAGACTTCAATGCTTACATATATTTTTTAGATGACGATGATAATTTAATTGGATGGAAATATATATATATTATTGCTACTGTAGAAGACTATACTACTATAGAAGGTTATGATGAATATATTTAAAAACTATATGACACACAAATCACGAAAATTTATGTAGATCTAGATTATAGAATTGATGAATTTGATACAGATGAGATTGTTGTAGATTTTATTACACCAATAGGGTAGTATTTTAAAATAAAGGTGGGAGGTTTGATTATGAAAATATACAATACACTTTCTAACAAACTAGAAGAGTTTAAACCGATTGAGAAAAATAAAGTTAGAATGTATATTTGCGGGCCTACCGTCTATAATTACATTCATATAGGGAATGCTCGCCCTGTTGTCTTTTTTGATGTTGTAAGAAGATATTTTATTTACTTAGGATATTATGTTAAGTTTGTATCAAATTTGACTGATGTAAATGATAAAATATTCCTTCAGGCAATAAAAGAGAATGTTGACGAGACACATATTGCTAAAAAGTATTCAGATGCTTTCTTAGAAGATTCAAGAGCTTTGAATGCAATGCCTGCAGATGTTGTTCCAAGAGTTACAGAATACATTAATAAGATTAAGAACTATGTTGAGCAATTAATAGAAAAAGATTATGCTTATACTTCTGGAGGAGATGTTTATTTCAGAGTAACTAAGTTAGAAGAGTATGGAAATCTTAGTGGTCAAAAAGTTGATGATTTGATTGCCGGCTCTAGAGTTGATATAAATGTAAAGAAAGAAAATCCTTTAGATTTTATGTTATGGAAGCATAATACTGACGGGATTACTTACAAAGCTTCTTTCGGAGATGGAAGACCAGGCTGGCATACAGAATGTAGTGCTATGATCGATGATATATTTAAAGGGGAAGTTGATATACACGGTGGTGGAAGCGAGTTAAGGTTCCCGCACCATGAAAATGAACTAGCGCAAACTAAAGCTATGCACGGTCGAGGACTTGCTCGTATTTGGATGCATAATTGAAGGGTCGATTTGAATGGTATTAAAATGAGTAAATTATCTGGTAATATGATTTTAGTAAGAGATTTGTTAAAAGAATACGATGCTAATGCATATAGGCTATTATTATTGTCAACCTATTACAGAAGCCCTATTAGTTACACACCAAAATCTATGAATTATTTTGAGACTGAATATGATAAAATACTTAGAGTTAAGAAGCAATTATTTTTAGAACTTGATCTACATAATGGATTTGGGGATAACGAACCAGATAAGGAGTTAGTCTTAGAATTGGAAGTTGCTATGAACAATGATTTCAATACTCCTAACGTAATAACAGGAATTCAGAAGCTGGTAAAAAAAGCAAACGTAGCACTTAGAGGAAATGAGAACGTTGAAAACCTTTCTTCTTTATACAATACCTTGGATATTTATTTATCTGTTCTGGGTCTTGATATTAATCTTAAGAGACTGGGTTCTAACGATAAGGAAACATACTTATCCTGGCAAGATGCAAGAAAGAACAAAGACTACGATAAAGCAGATGAATATCGTAAACTACTTGTAGAAAAAGGTATTATATAATGAATGGGCTTAGTTATGCATACTTAGGTGATGCTGTATATGAGTTAGAAGTAAGAGCTCATTTGATAGGTAAAGGTATTTTTAAGATTAAAAATTTACATAATGGAGCTGTTAAGTTTACTAGTGCAAAAGCCTAATGTTTTGTTTCTAATAAATTAATAGAGGAAAACTTGTTGTCGGATATAGAATTTAAGATGTTTAAGTTAGGTAGAAATGCCGATGCAAAACAAGGGAAGAAATCTGCTAGTATGATTGAGTATAAATACTCTACTGGATTAGAGTCCTTGATAGGCTATTCATATTTAAACAACA
>CAJYBF010000171.1 GCA_913064935.1 uncultured Mollicutes bacterium | reverse complement strand
TCTTCTTTGTATCTTTTGATTAAACTGTGTGTGTAATTGTAGAATTGGCTTGTCTAAGATGTTTAATCCTGTAATCCACATTTTTCATGTCCTAAATGTATGCATCCAAGTAACAACACCTAGACATGATTCATCATTATTTGCTTCTTTGAAGATATCATAGATTTCAGAAGAAGTTTTCGCTAAGTATTTAAATTCAATTGTTGTTTTCTTATCAGTATTGTCATTTAAGTATGTCGCAATTTGTAAGGCATGATCTTCAATTTGATTAAAGATCTTTTCACCATATAAATGCTGCGTTCCTACAATGAACCAAAAATTATAATTTTTCATATTATTTCTCCTTTGAAAAATTCTTTTTCAATCGTTTCATTACAACATTTTCAATACCGAAATAGTTATGTAGTATTTGAAACTCTTGGAATAATTTACTATATTGTTCAACATTTTCCTTAATTGGTTTAAATGTTTCTTTCTTTACTTTACTCATTTTGCTACTTGCTTCTAATATCGTACTATATCCACCTTGTTCTTTCGCAGCCAAAGCTGCATAAATCGCAGAACCTAATGCTGGTGTTTGCAGTGAGTCTGCAATTGAGATTTCAATATTCAGGACGTCGGCATATATCTGCATTAATAATTTATTCTTATTAGGTAATCCCCCACAAACAAATAGTTTGTTGATTGGAACACCGTGATCTTTATAGTTTTCAATAATGATTCTTTTACCAAACGCTGTTGATTCAATAAGTGCTCTGTAGATTTCTTCTGGTTTTGTATGTAATGTTAATCCAAGAATCATTCCTTGAACATCAGCATCCACTAAGATCGATCTGTTTCCACCATGCCAATCTAGCGCAAGTAATCCTGATTCACCAACTGATAATGACGAAGTTTTCTCTTCTAATAATTGATGAACACTAATATCTCTATGTTTTGCTTCTTTAACGATGTCTTCATTTAAATAGTTTTCAGTGAACCAAGCGAAGATGTCTCCAACTGCACTTTGTCCTGATTCATATCCGAAGTATCCAGGAATTACCCCATCGTGTACTACTCCGCAAATACCAGGTACGTTTACTTCTTTATCACCAAGTAAGATATCACAAGTTGATGTCCCCATAATCATTAACATACTTCCAGGTTCTACAACATTTACTGCAGGTGCACTAACATGTGCATCAACATTACCTACAGCTACTACAGTATCAGTAAATAATCCTAATTTTTCAGCCATAAACGGTGTTAATGTTCCAGCACTATCACCAATTGATTTGATTTCACCTTTGATCTTATCCTTAATAACAGTTTCAAATTTCGGATGTAATTGTTTAAAGAATGAGTCTTTAGGAAATCCTTCTAAATGATGATGCATTGCTTTATATCCTAATGTACAAGTGTTTCTGATTATATTTCCTGTCAATTGCGAAGCTACCCAATCAGTTGCTTCTAAATAATTATCAGTAGCATCGTACATTGTTTCATCTTCTACTAATACTTGTAAGATTTTAGGGAATAGCCATTCGCTTGAAATCTTCCCACCATATCTAGTAATCCATTCTTCTTTATTACTATGTGCAAGTTCATTGATTTGATCTGCATACTTTTGTGCTGCATGATGTTTACATAGTTTCACCCATGAATGCGGGTTATTGCGGTACTCTTCATAAAAACACAGTGGTACATTATCTTTATCTACTGAGACTACAGTACAAGCAGTAAAGTCGATCGCTATACCGATAATATCAGAAGGAGCAACATTTGATTCCCTCACAACCTCAGGTACTGTTTTATAGATTACATTTAAATAGTCTTGAGGATCTTCCAAGGCGAAATCTTTCTCTCATTTGATTGATGTACCATGTATATGATCCGTTATAACTTTATTATTATATTCAAACACTGAAGAGGCTAACTCATCACCATTCTAAATATTTACTAAAACACTTCTTCCAGATAGCGTTCCAAAATCTATTCCTATTGTGTATTTGCTCATTTTCTTCAACTCCTAATTCATGTATCCGCTTACTTTAACTGAATGTTATCATATGTTTACTAAATATTCAACATCTTTTTACATTATTTACTAAATAACGTGTTATGTCACTTTCCCCTATTGTTTAGCCGTTATGTGTGTATTCATGATTAATAGATTGAAGAATATTGAAAAATGTAAGCGTTTGCTTAATTATTTAAATTTAACACTACAAAATTTTGTTTAGTAAACATTTATAAAAATACCATTTTCCTTCCTTTTATGATATTCTTTGTAAGAGGTGATTATATGCCAACTATCAGAGATATCGCAAAATTAGCCAATGTTTCTCCAGCTACAGTTTCAAGAGTCCTTAACAATGATAAAACAATCAATGTTACTGCGAAAACGAAACGTAATATATTTGAAGCTGCTGAGCAACTAGCATATACAAAACATAAACATTCAAAGAAGAGTAAAGCAAATGTTAAAAAAATCGCAGTTGTTCACTGGTATACGGTTGTACAAGAAGTCAATGATCCTTACTTTATAAGTATTCGTATGGGAATTCAACATGAATGTATTGAGAATGATATTGAATTCGACATTATCTATAACGATGGTAACTTAAGGAAAAACATAACATCCCATAAATACCACGGCATTATTGTTTTGGGAAGATTCAGCGAAGAAGATAAAGACTTTATAGAATCAATCAATAGCAACATTGTTTACGCTCACACAAAAGATATGAGATTCAAACATGATAATGTAATGGCAGACTTTAGAGCTATGACTAATGATGTACTTTGTTATTTAATAGGTAAAGGACATAAGAAGATTGGTTATATTGGTGGACAGGAAGTTATACCTTCTACTCAAAAAAGACACATAGATCCTCGTGAGTTAGAATTTCAAGAGGTAATGTATCAAAATGATTTATATAATTCGAAATATTTCAAAGTTGGAAGTTATTCTATTGAATCAGGATACCTTCAAACAGTTGAATTGATTGATAATACAATCAACGATTTACCAACTGCATTATTTTGTGGTAATGATAGTATCGCTTTAGGAGCTTGTCGAGCAATCAAAGAAAAAGGACTTCAAATACCAAAAGATATTTCTATCTTTAGTGTGAATGATATCCCTACTCTTCAATACACAAGTCCTTCTCTTTCTACAGTTAAAGTATACTCAGAGTTCCTAGGAGTAATGAGTATGAAACTATTAGTAGAACAAATGAATCACGAAAGAGAGCTTAAGATAAGTGTAATGGTCCCATATGAATTGGTATTTAGAGAAAGTGCATAAAATTGTTTATAAAAAAAGGCACACTAGTAAATTGCTCTGCACCCAAAAAACTTGGACATAGGAAACTATGAAAAAGAGAGGGTGCAGTTTTTATATGACAAAGTATTCGACGGAATTCAAGGGAAAAGTGTTAAAGTATTACTAAAGTAGTGGATTTAGAGACACTCTTCGTGTTTATAATATAATAACATAGACAAAAAAACCTGCTAATGAAAGTCAATAGTTAATTATGAATTTTTCTTACAATATGATTTCAACATCAAAATGCTCACCGTTTGGTGAGTCTTGATTTGGAATTTGTTGTTATTTATGTATAGAGTTCAGATACCTTTGCGTAGTATATCCTTAAGAACTTATTCAATGCTGCTATCTTTGCTTTCTTCTTTGGCATACCTTCTAACTCTTTCTTAAT
>CAJYBF010000170.1 GCA_913064935.1 uncultured Mollicutes bacterium | reverse complement strand
TAGTTTTATAATTAAATGACACTTAAGGGATTATTAATATATTTTATAGTTCATGGACTAATGAAATCGATTACTTAAAATCTGAGGAAAGAGGAATGAATATTAATAGAATAATGTTTTGTTTAATATTGATGATTTCTACATTCCTAATTACTGGATGTGAAGTAGAAGATGAAATAGGTATAGATATAGCTGGTGAAGATTCAGTAACTCTCGAAGTGTCTGATGTTTATAATGAGCAAGGAGCAACTTGCATAAGCAAAAAAGCAGATTGTTATATTGTTATTGATTCAAGTGAAATAGATAATGGTGTTACAGGGTCATATAACGTTGTATATAAAGCTATTGTGGATAGTGAAGTTGTTTCTGAAGTGATTAGAAAAGTAGAAGTAGTTGATTCAAAGGATCCAGTTATAACTACAACTTTCTTTGAAAGCGACTCTACAATAAAACTTGTTGCTTCAGATGCGTATTATTTTGATAATTTTGGAAGTTCTGTTGATAAATATGGCAATTATGTAGTTGTTGGTGCGAACAGTGATGATGATAATGGTGGTTATAGTGGATCAGCTTACTTATACAAATTAAATGATAAGACATTTGAAATAAAGATTACTCCAACTGATGGAAAAGAGGTAGGTCTCTTTGGTAATTCTGTATCAATAGATGGTGACTACATAATAGTAGGTGCACCTGGAAAAGTAGAACAAACAGAAGATGGACAAAAGTATAATAGTGGTCCTGGATCTGTATATGTATATAAAATCAGTGACCCATCATATGAAAGAAAAATTGTCGCGTCAGACGGACGAGATTTTGATCATTTTGGTATTGAAGTAGATATGTATGGCAACTATATTGTAGTCGCATCTCTTTGTACCGAAGCAGATTATAGTATTTGTACAGATGAAAACAATAATAAATATAACAAGGCATACGTTTACAAGTTAGACGATCTACAGTATGAAAGAATTATCATAACTGAAAATATATCTGGATTTAGAAGTCTTGATGTTGCTATTGATGATAACTACATTGTACTAGCAACTGTTTATAGTAATTATGATGTAGGTTTCTTAGGTGAAGTACCTTTAATTGGAAGCGTACATCTTTATAAAATTGATGATTTAACATATGAAAGAACGATAGTTCCAGCATTTAGTGAAGTAGAAGATGAGATTAATGGTTGGTCTGTGTCACTTGACGAAAACAATTTGGTTGTTTCCTCGGAAATAGGGATAGATACATCAGTATATATATATGATTTGAATGATGATACGTTTGAAAGAAAAATTAGTAATTTAGAACCCACAACATACTCCCGCCCAATGACAGCTATTTCAGTAGGAGGAGATATAGTAGTGTCAGGAATTCACGTTGATAATCCTAATGGATTATTTGCATATGTTCATAAGTTAAGTGATGATTCTTTTGAAAAGAGAATATTAGTGAATGCTGGAAATAAACTTGATGCATTTGGTTATGCTGTCATAGCAGATGATGACTTTATACTAATAGCCGCTAAGGGTGATGATAACGAATAAAAGGATTCTGGATCAGTATTTCTTTATTATCTAAATGACGGTTATCATATTTCAGTATCTGATAATTATGAAATAAATGAGATAGTTGTTTTGAGAAATAATGAATTATATGATTTACCTGAAGATATGATTTTAACAGAAGAAGGAGTTTACCAAATAACTGCAATTGACTCTTCTGGTAACCAGATAACTAGTACAGTAGAAATAGAGTAAACATAACTGTTAAAATTAATCTTAATTTACTTATATATTACTACAAGTTACTAGTTTGCACTGAACCTCAAATCTTGTACAACGGTGTTATAATTAAATGATACTTAAGGGATGATTAATATATTTTATAGTTCTTGGACTAATGAAATCGTTTACTTAAAATCTGAGAAAAGAGGAATTAATATGAATAGAATAATGTTTTGTTTTATACTGATGATTTCTACATTCTTAACTACTGGATGTGAAGTAGAAGATGAAATAAGTATAAATTTAACTGGTGAAGATTCAGTAACTCTCGAAGTGTTTGGTGTTTACAATGAACAAGGAGCAACTTGCGTAAGCGAAAAAGCATATTGCAATACTGTTATTGACTCAAGTGGAATTAATAATAGTGTTGTAGGGTCATATAATGTGATTTACAAGACTATAGTGGAAAGTGAAGTAGTTTCAGAAATAATTAGAAAAGTGGAAGTGATTGATTCCATAGCTCCAGTAATAACTACAACTTTCTTTGAAAGTGATCATTCAAGAAAAATAGAGGCTTCAGATGCTTATCATTTTGATAACTTTGGAAGTTCAATTGCAAAATATGGTAACTACGTTGTAGTTGGTACTAATGGCGATGATGACAATGGGGGTTATAGTGGATCAGCTTATTTATTCAAACTAAATGATGACACATTTGAAAGAAAAATAACTCCCTCAGATGGATTTCAGTTACAACAGTTTGGTGATTCTGTTTCTATATATGGTGATTTTATAGTAATTGGTGCATCTGGAAAAGAAGAAAACACTCAAGATGGTCAATTATATAATCCTGGTCCTGGATCAGTGTACATTTATAAAATCAGCGATCCATCTTATGAAAGAAAAATTGTAGCGTCTGACGGACATAATCTAGATCATTTCGGAATATCAACTGCTGTATATGGCAATTATGTTGTAGTTGCAACTATGTATACTGATGAAAATTATCATCGATACAGCAAACAGTATGTTTATAAATTAGACGATTTACAGTACGAAAGAATCATTATGGAAGAGGAAGTTATAAACTCCGAAGTTGCTATTAATGAGGATTACATTGTAGTAGGGATTGTTTATAGACCCACTCCCGATTCTAATACTAGAAGTGTAAAAGTTTATAAAATCAACGATTTGACATATGAAAGAATTATAGTTCCAACGGATTTAAATCTTACATGGCTTGATCGTTGGTCGATATCTGTAGATGAAAACAATTTGGTTGTTGGTTCTAGTTTACACAATGGCTCAAATTTTGAAACATTATATGATGCATCATTATATATTTATAAATTAAATGATGAATCGTATGAAAGAAAAATTACTAATGTTGAAGACGCAACAGAACGCAACTTCATGACTGGTGTTTCAGTAAGTGGGGATGTAATAATGTCAGCAGTGCGTGTTAATACTGTTAATGGTTTATTTAGTGGAGAAATACAAGTGAATAAACTAAGTGATGATTCCTTCGAAAGGAAGATAATTGTTGATGATGGAAGTAGATTAGATGCTTATGTCACTGTTGTAGCGGATGATGATTTTTTATTAGCTGCTGCAATGAGAGATGACAACGAGCATGAGGATGCTGGATCAGTGTATCTTTACTATTTAGTTGACGGATACCATGTATCGATAACGGATAATTATGAAATAAGTGATATAGTTGTTTTAAGAAATGATGAATTATATGATTTACCTGAAGATATGATTTTAACAGAAGAAGGAGTTTACCAAATAACTGCAATTGATTCTTCTGGTAACTTGGTAACTAGCACAGTAGAAATAGAGTAAACATAATTACTAGTGTCAATCTCCATGAGATAAAAGATAGGGGTATGAAGATGAATCTATTAATATTAAATTTTAGCGGAAGAATAAGCAGTGGTAATTGTAGTAAGATAAGTAAACACATTACTGAATTTTTTGTAG